>CAZFZK010000007.1:0-17684 GCA_964523605.1 uncultured Candidatus Planktophila sp.
ACGGCATGACGGTCGCTGCCCTAACTCTGCTGGCAATTCGGGTTCGCCAACTAATAGGTATCTACAAAAAAGGTGCAGCTGACCCAACTCGAAGTGGCAATCGTGGGGCGCGACTTAAAAACACCCTAAAGGAAACTCTTGGCCATACCAAGATGCTTAATTTCACCGGTACTGGAATTGCTCACTGGTTTGTCATGATCGGTTTTGGCGCATTATTCGGAACTCTGGTTCAGGCTTATTTTTTAATTGTTAATCAACGTTGGGCTCTTCCGGTAATTGGTCATCTTTGGCCTTATGAATATTTCGTTGAGCTAATTACTTGGTTGACTGGAATTGGAATTGTGACGTTAATCGGTGTCCGCCAATTCACTCGCTTTTTTCATAAAGGGCGAACTTCTCGTTTCTTAGGTTCGGGAAATTGGAAGGCTTACTACGTTGAAGCGACAATTTTAGTTGTGGTCTTTTGCGTTATCGCACTTCGCGGGCTAGAAGGTGCCCTCTCTGAAGAAACTACTCGCAATAAGCACTACATCACCACTTGGTGGATTGCTGAAATGTTTAAACAGCAATCACTTGGGCAAATCACAACTTCAATTCAAATAATTGCCGCAGTTAAAATTTTTGTCTCAATGCTTTGGTTTGTTGTAATTGCTTCAAACTTCACGATGGGTGTTGCTTGGCACCGCTTCTTAGCGCCTGTAAATATTTTCTTTAAGCGCAATGCTAATGGTAAGAATTCACTTGGCCCATTGCCAGAAATGTTATCTCACGGCAAGCCAGTTAATTTTGAAGATCCTGCTGAAGATGATGTATTTGGTCTGGGAAATCGCGGCGACATTTCTTGGAAAGGTTTGCTCGACATGACCTCGTGTACCGAGTGTGGACGTTGCCAATCGCAATGCCCAGCTTGGCACACTGATAAACCGCTATCGCCAAAACTCTTGATTATGGCTATGCGCGATCACGCGATGTCTAAAGTGGTAGAAAATGAAGTATTGGTTGGCGAAAATGCCCCAATTTCACTTGATGTACTTTGGTCTTGTACAACTTGCGGTGCTTGTGTAAATGAATGTCCGGTAGATATCGAACATGTCGATCACATTGTGAATATGCGTCGCTTCCAAGTATTGGTCGAATCAGAATTTCCAACCGAACTTGGTGGAACTTTCCGTAATCTAGAAAAAGCTGGCAACCCATGGGGTGCTAATCGCAACGATCGCGAAGCTTGGATTGCGGAATGTGATTTCCCAATTAAAGTTGTTGAAGGTGTATTGCCTGATGACGTGGAATATTTATTCTGGGTTGGTTGTGCTGGCGCTTACGAAGAGCGTGCTAAGAAAACGACAAAAGCTGTTGCTGAATTACTACACATGGCTGGCGTCAATTTTGCAGTACTTGGAAAGCGCGAAACTTGTACTGGAGACCCTGCTCGTCGAAGTGGCAATGAATTTTTATATCAAATTCTTTCGCGCGAAAATATTGATACTTTTAATGAAGTGTTTGCAAACCGCGACGTATATAAGGGCAACAAAAAGATTGTTGTAACTTGCCCTCATTGCTTCACAACTATTGGTCGCGATTATGCCCAAAGTGGTTTTGAGTTAACCATGATTCACCACACGCAATTGTTAAACCAATTAGTGCGAGAAAAGAGATTAATTCCGGTAAACAAGGCAACTACTTCTCTTACGTATCATGATCCTTGTTATTTGGGTCGTCACAATGAGATTTACCAACCTCCGCGCGAATTGCTTAATGCAACAGGTGTGAAAGTTACTGAGATGCCTCGTAATCAGGAACGCTCTTTCTGCTGTGGCGCAGGTGGTGGTCGCATGTGGATGGAAGAGAAGATTGGTGAGCGCATCAATTTAAGTCGCGTCGATGAAGCTATCGCCACCGGAGTAGATGAAGTCGCTGTTGCCTGTCCGTTCTGCCGAGTCATGGTTACCGACGGCATGACTGCGCGAGAGTCAGATGTTGAGGTTCTAGATGTCGCTCAGGCCTTATTACGGGCGGTAAAGCCACAGCCTGAATCGAGTCTATCCTCAGGTAATTCTCAGGTGTCCTAAGGATCCTTCTCTTAAGCCACATTGGGTGGCCCCAGGAAATCAAAAGAACCTGGAAATTTAGAGAGGAAGTTATGAGTAAGGGCGAAAGCAATAACCAACGAATTCTGGTCGTTGATGATGAATCGAGTATTAGCGATTTAATTTCAACCAGTCTTCGTTTTGTTGGCTTTGATGTGCGAACTGCAAGCAATGGTTCACAAGCTCTATTAGTTGCCGAGGAATTCAAACCTCATGCGATGGTGCTCGACGTGATGATGCCAGGCATGGATGGTTTTGAAGTTTGTAAACGAATTCGCAACGAAGGTCAAAATATTGGTGTCCTTTTCTTAACTGCTAAAGATGGCATGGAAGATAAGGTTGCTGGTTTAACAATCGGCGGCGATGATTACATGACCAAGCCATTTAGCCTTGAAGAACTTGTGGCGCGCTTACGTTCACTGCTTCGCCGCACCGGTGCAACTTCAACTCAAAACGATGAAGAGAAAATCCGTTTTGCTGATCTTGAATTAGATGAAGCAACACACGAAGTTCATCGTGCTGGCAACCTTATTGATCTATCCCCTACAGAATTTTTACTTCTTCGCTATCTGATGATTAATGCAGATCGAGTTGTCTCTAAATCTCAAATCCTTGACCATGTATGGCAATACGATTTCCGTGGCGATGCCGGCATTGTCGAAACCTATGTTTCTTACTTGCGCAAGAAAATTGATACTTACGAACCAGCTCTAATTCATACCGTGCGTGGTGTTGGTTACCGACTGCGGATTCCTCCGAAATAATTTATAGATGAAGAATCGAAACCCACTATCAAGTGCTAGCTTACGCAACCGACTTCTGGTCGGCGTACTGCTTTTGTCGGCGCTTGGTTTTTTGGTTTCAGATTTTGTCGCGCAGAATGCAATGCAAAAGTTTCTGCTTCAACAAGTAGATCAACAATTAATCAGCGTTGCAGATGGTGCGTTATTACGGGTTGATCGAGCCGGAATTCAAGGCGATTCCGATGGTGATGAAAAGAGGGGAAATTCCCGAGCTAAAGCTGCTACTGATACCCCATTACGTAGCGTTCCTAGCTCGGTGTCAATTACCTTGCTTGATCCATTCGGTAATTATGTTGGTGGCGTTGGTGGCGACTTAAATGCGCAAAAGATTACCGATTATGTTGTCGGAACTCTGCCGGCGATTGCCGCAAAATATGGAAATCGCCCATTTACCTTAGAAATCCCGGGCAGTGATTTCCGAGTTCTCGCTAGAGTTTTGCCGTCGGCGATGGGTTCGGTATTTGTTGCGCAATCATTATCTGGCGTTGATGAAACATCAAAACGGTTACGAGTTGTCTTCTCATTTATCGGCTTAATTGCTCTTCTCTTGATTGGCTTTGCCTCAAGAATGGTAATCAGAGTTGGACTTCGCCCATTAGTTGCAGTTGAAGAAACCGCTGAGAAAATTGCAGCTGGTGATCTATCTGCTCGTTTACCTGATGCTAAACCAGATACTGAAGTTGGACGTTTAGTTACTTCGCTTAACGCAATGCTTTCGCGAATTGAAGAATCTTTCGCTGCACGTACTGCTAGTGAAAATAAATTACGCCGATTCGTAGCAGATGCCAGTCATGAATTACGTACTCCACTTACAGCAATACGTGGTTTCGCAGAACTACATCGTCAAGGCGCTGTTAAAGGTGAAGCTGCGACTTCCGAACTTGTTGGTCGGATTGAAAATGAATCAGTGCGCATGGGTGCTTTAGTTGAGGATTTGTTGATGTTGGCTCGATTAGATCAATCTCGTGATTTAGTACATGCGCCTGTAGATCTCACCGAATTAGTAACCGAGGCAGTCGAATCTGCTCGTGCGGCTGGGCCGGAACATCCGATAGCTTTAAAGTTGCCCGAAGAAGCATTTGTTTTGGGTGATGCGCGCAAGATTCACCAGGTAGTTGCTAACTTGTTAGCTAATGCTCGTATTCATACACCTGCAGGCACACCAATTACGGTTTCAATTGAGAGCAACGACGAAGGCACGACTATTTCAATTGCTGATTCCGGGCCGGGATTGTCGCAAGAAGATCAAGGCCGTATTTTTGAGCGTTTTTACCGCGCAGATCCTTCGCGAAACCGCGCCAAGGAAGAGGGAAGCGGCTTAGGTCTTTCAATTGTTGATGCGGTTATGCAGGCGCATGGTGGCAAAGTTGGGGTTAGTTCAACGCTGGGTAAAGGCGCAACTTTTACCGTTTTCTTTCCATTAGCAGCTAATTAAGCGACTCCATCGCACGAAGTGTTGCAATGCGCTCTTGAATCGGTGGGTGCGAAGCAAACATCTTTGATACTGCTTTGGCGTCTAGTGGCGACTCAATCCAAATATGCGCAACAGCTGTTGATTTCTGACGTACCACTGTGGAATCAGCAGCCAATACTTCAAGTGCACTTCGCAAGCCAGCAGGGTTTCGAGTAAAAGCAACGGCGGTTGCATCAGCTAAAGATTCGCGCTTTCGTGAAATCGCGGATTTCAACATCATCGCCGCGATCGGTGCCAAAATTAAAACGATAAGCGATACGACCAACATGATCGGATTTCCGTTGCTATCACGATCGCGACGGCCGCCACCAAACCACATCATGCGCATTAAAATGTCACTGATCAGAGCGATAACACCGGCTGTTGTGGCTGCAACTGCTGAGACTAAAGTATCGCGATTTCCAACGTGCGCCATTTCGTGCGCGATCACGCCTTGTAATTGATCGCGATCCATCACATCTAAAATTCCAGTGGTAAATGCGATGAGAGCATGTTCAGGGTTTCGCCCTGTAGCAAAGGCGTTTGGCGCACTATCTTCAACAATGGCTACTTTTGGCATTGGTAATCCGCTGGCGATAGTGATCTCTTGAACCAAGCCAAATAGTTTTGGATTATCGCTCTCTTGAATTAGTTTCGCACCAGTCATGGTTAAAACTAATTTGTCTGAACCGTAGTAAGAACCCCAGACTGAAAACAAAGTTATTCCGACTGCAAATGGAACAATCGCTGCGCTACTAGTGCCTAGATAGGTAAAGATTGAGATTAGAACTAGCCAAGTCAGAGCGCCCATTACTCCTAAAAGAAAGAAGGTTTTGCGCTTATTCGAGCTTTGCGCTTCACGAAAAGAGACCGTTGCCATAAGCCTTTAAAAGCTTACGTTTGGAGCGTTTCGGTTAGTTGCTTCATCAACTTCGTAGAATTCGCGCTCATCTACTTTGGCAAATCCAGCAAAGAAATTAGTTGGAATGGTTTTAACTGCAGTATTTAGTAAGCGAACGCTGTCATTATAGAACTGGCGAGAGAACGCAACTTTGTTTTCAGTGGTTGAAAGTTCTTCTTGTAGCGACATGAAGTTAGCTGATGCTTTTAGATCAGGGTATGCCTCAGCAACTGCTAACAATCCACGCAGTGCTTGTGTCAACATGCCATCAGCGGCAGAAACATCAGCGACGCTAGTTGCCGTTGTAGCTTTCGCGCGGGCAGTTATTACGGCATCAAATGTAGATTGTTCGTGCTTGGCATAACCTTTAACAGTTTCAACTAAATTAGGAATCAAGTCAGCACGACGCTTTAGTTGCACTTCAATCTGGGCAAATGCTTCATCGACTGCAACATTTAATCTAATTAGTCGGTTGTATTGTGCTACAAAGAAAATAATAAGTAGAACAGCAATTCCGACGACGATAAGAGTTGTCTTCACTTTTACTCCCTAATTACTGAATTATGGTTTGGTGGAAATTTATCCAGGAACGACTAGCGGTTGGGCCACGTTGTCCCTGATATCTAGAAGCATAAACGGCAGAGCCGTAAGGATGCTCAGCAGGAGATGAGAGTTTGATGAGACATAATTGCCCGATCTTCATTCCTGGAAATAGTTTCACTGGCAAATTTGCCACATTTGAAAGCTCGAGAGTTATGTGACCCGAGAAACCTGGGTCAATAAATCCAGCTGTTGAGTGAGTCAGTAAGCCAAGGCGACCAAGGGAAGATTTTCCTTCAAGGCGGCCGGCAATATCATCGGGCAAAGTGATAATTTCATATGTTGAAGCCAACACAAATTCACCTGGGTGAAGAATGAAGTGTTCATTTGGCTCGACTACAACTTCGCGAGTTAGTTCAGATTGCTCGATCGAAGGATCAATCACCGAATACTTATGGTTCTCAAAGACCCGAAAAAAGCGGTCTAGCCGAACATCAACACTGGAAGGCTGAACCATTGACTCGGCAAAGGGCTCAACTGCAACCCGACCAGCGGTAATTTCAGCTCTGATATCGCGATCACTTAATAGCACGAGTGTGAGCCTATAACTATTTTCAATTAAATTAAGGGATCGTTGGCCCAGAGCCAGATATTTCGATCTTTCGGTTCGCCAGCTGCCACTTCTAGGTTAAATGGCCCAGGGTTTTGGCGCTGCCAATCATTGGCGGCTAATAGCCTAGAAAGACCAGCTAGTGCAATTGGGTCTGCAAGTTCTTCGGGTAGCCCGTGAAATTCAACTGGACCAGCATGGTCAAAAACCACGGTACCAATTGCGATTTTGTTATTAGAAGTCTTAACAATTTCAATTACCCGCGATTGTTGCGGCCAATCAATATGTGAGCCCGTTCGAATCTCCCAAAAGAGCGGAAGCCCATCTTCGTCTTTATGTTGAGTTATTTTGTGATCATGTACATGGCCGGCAAACCAGAGAATCACATTTGGGTTATCCGCTAAGAGCGATTTAATTTCTAATTCGAGTGCAGGTGCTTCTTCGCCTTCGGGAACATAGCCATTAAACAAGCAATCTAGCGGGTGGTGTGAGGTCAAAATTACATACTTATCGGTCGAAGCTTCGAGCAATTCGCGAAGCCAATCAAATTGTTCGCGGTGAATACAACCTTGCCAGCCACCGTAACGATTTACGGTATCCAACGCTATTAAGCGAACTTGTGAATTGATATCGCGATACCAATACGCGGTATCTGGAGTATGTTTTTCAAGCCCATGATCATGCCCACAGTTAGTATGTATTTCGACCCAATTTTCCATTTTAACTAAAGCTCGTTTAGGGTCAGCAGTTACTTCGTTAGTTTCTAAGTTATCTAACCCTGGATATAAAGCTGGGCCTACTTCGCCAAAACCTGCGAATAGAGTTGCTAGGTCGGCGGAATCACTGAGTCTTGCTAACTTGTTTGGTCCGGTTGCTAAGTTATTTAAATCTTCAGTTGGCGCAGCTGTTCCTTGCAGAAGCGCATCGTGATTTCCGTGGACTGCAAGCCATCTATGTTTTAAGCCTTGCGCAGTAAAAGGTTTCTCGGCTGCAGATAGCACGCCTTTAAAATGTGGAAAATCATGCAGCGTATGTGGTCGATCTGCCGGCAATCCGGTAGGTGGGCCATCGGGGTGGTAATAATGGATATCGTAAAGATCGGAATTTGATGAATGCGATGCTTCAGAGCGTTCCGAGTCACCGCTTTTTGGGTTGACTAGGCCGCCATCAAGAATAGTTTTATACCAAGACAATTCGTTGCTCTGGGCGTTGTCAGTTACGTCGCCAGTTATAACAACGGCATCAATTGGTACGCCGGTCAGTGGCGCTCTCTGAATTTTGTTAGCCGACTCAACCATTGCCTCAAATACTTGAGTTGTAAGAAACTCTTGTGCTCGATAAGTTCCGATGTAAGGAACTAACGCTGACAACGGATTATCTGGATCTGCAATTCGATCTAGGAATTCTAGCCGAGCTGGCGATGCTGCATCACAGATGTGAATATCGCTTAAATGAATAAAGGTGCAGAGTACTTTCGCACTTATCGGCTCTTCGCCAATAATCCCCTCTCCCTTATCAACTACTAAATCACTCCACTTTGAATCTTCCGAGAACTTCGAACGAACAATTCGGCTTGAGGCAGTACTAGACATTTGTAACCATAACTTCATTGACGGTTACTTCTAGATCTACAGACGTTCCTGGCTGAAAATCTCCAGTATTAAGACTTGCCATTAAAGATTGCACAATTGAACCTTCATGAGTTTGGCAAATAATTGCAGATGATGCACCTAGAAATGATCTGGTTAGAACTTTTGCATTACCTTGGCTCGAACTCTTTTTAACCAAAATTGTTTCTGGTCGAAGGAGTGCAACAATCTTGCCGGTCTCGCTGCCTTTCTTCGAGGCAGATAAATTCTTTCCGAAGATGTTTACGGTGCCATTAGCTAAATCAGCTGGAATTCTATTCATGACGCCTACGAAGTTGGCTACAAATGGCGTGGCTGGGGAGTTATATAAAACATCTGGCGTATCAATCTGCTCGAGAACTCCATTGCTCATGACGCCAACTCGGTCAGAGATCGACATTGCTTCTTCTTGGTCGTGAGTAACGAATACTGTGGTGGTGCCGAGTGAGATTTGCAGTCGACGGATTTCTTCGCGTAAATTCACTCGAACTTGCGCATCTAGGGCTGAAAGTGGCTCATCCAGCAAAAGTATTTCAGGGGAAAAAGCTAGTGCGCGCGCTAAAGCCACACGTTGCTGTTGTCCGCCCGATAATTGATGAGTAAATCTCTTCGCATGAGTTGGCAGCCCAACTAGTTCCAGTAACTCATGTGCTTTCTTTAGCCTCAAATGCTTTGAAACTTTGCGCATTTGCAAACCAAAGGCAACGTTCTCTTCAACCGTTAAGTTAGGAAAGAGTGAATAAGCCTGGAAAACCATTCCCATGTTGCGCTTATGTGCTGGAACTTTAGAAATATCATTTTCGCCAACAGCTACTTTTCCAGAATCCAAACTCTCTAGGCCAGCGATAATTCGAAGCGCGGTTGTTTTGCCACATCCAGATGGACCTAGCAAAGCCACTAGTTCGCCTACGCCCACATGAAGATTAAAATTATCTAACGCGGTGACAGTTCCAAATCTACGGCTCACATTTGTGAGAGTGAGATCTTTGCTAGTCATTATTTTCTCCTCTGTGCTGATCGATCTGGTGTTAGAAGTGTTATCGAAGTTAACAAAACAAATGGAATTACGAGTGACATCATTGAAATTGCAATTGCGCCCAAAATATTCTCTTGGGCAACATAAGTAACCCAAGTTGGGAAAGTGTCCCAGTGCAGCAATACAGTTAACGTGTACTCGCCTATTGATAGCGCGAATGTCAAAGCAACCGTAGCCATGACTGCGCCTCTAATCACCGGAATAATCACCGAGATTATTGTGCGTGCCCAGCTAGCTCCAGTACTGCGAGCTGCCTCAGTAATAGTCTTTAGTGGGATCGAATTGAGCCCAATATCTAAAGCGCGATATGCATAAGGCAGAGCCAAAACAAAATAGAGGAATGGCAATTCGAGAACAGTGTTTTGCACAAATTCTGGAAAACTAATCTGTGCACCCACGGCGAAAGCTACTACCGGAATCACTAATGGTAGTAACGAAAGTGCATCGATTAACGGCCTCAGCTTCGAATCGCTTAAATGCAACCAAGTTACCGTTGGTACCAGAATAACTAAGGTAATCAAAACGGTAAGCGCAGATAGCCAACCTGAACGCAAAATGTAGTGGAGGAAATCTTCATTTTCTACCGCCCATTTGTAATGGGTCAGTCCGTATCCACCTTCCAGCGGTGTTCGGATTGAATACTCAAACGCCGAAATCATTGGTACAAATACAAAGAGTGAAAGAACGCCTAGGGTAATCAAAAGTGGTAGATCTAATCTCTTTTTCATCGTTGCCACCTTGCGGCCTTACGCTGAATTATCAAATATGGAATCACTGCGATCGCTGAAATGAGAATCATGACCACGCTGAGTGATTTACCTAAATTCAATTGTGCGGCTGAAACATTGCCATCTAATAAACCACCGATCTGCAGTGGTGTTAAAGGCACATTTCCTACTGTTAATGCATTGGCGGTTGCATAAGCTGAAAAACCACTAGCAAAGAGCAATAAGAATGAAGCGATGAAGCTGGGGAATAGCAAAGGTAAACCAACTCGCAGCCAGTAATTTAGTTGGCTGGCACCCAAGTTACGGGCAGCTTCAACCCACTCACGACGGAGGGATGTAATAGCTGGTGAAAAGACAATAATCATTAAAGGTAATTGAAAATATAGATAAACAATCAGAATTCCAGTGAAGGTGCCGAGCGAGAAAGTGCCGGCGTAAATATCGAAACCAAAATATTTCAGAACTTTAGTTAAAGTTCCCTGCATTCCAATGGCCGCAGTAAACATAAAGGCCAGTGGCACGCCACCTGTGTTTGCGAGCACGCCCCCCATCATTGCCAGCGACCGTCTTACTTTTGACGGACCGCGAGTTTCAATAAAGTATGCTGCGATTGCACCTGGAAATGCCGTGATTAAGGCTGAAAAGAACGCGATTTTTATGCTGTTTATGAAGCCAGTGCTATATGGCTGAGTAAAAGCAGTTTGATAATTTCCAAACGTGAAATTGTTCTCATTTGACATGAAAGATACATAAATCAGTTTTGAGATTGGATAGATAAAGAAAAATGAAAAAATAATCAGGAATGGCAAGGCGGGTAAAACAGATTTGAATTTAAAAAAACGGAAGGCGCTCCGTTCTAGGGGAGCGCCTTCCATCTTTATATTTGAACTCATATTTCCTTTTTACAAGCTAGCCCATGAAGCAATTACTTGTTCACGTGCTGCTAGCACATCAGAGATAGTGGCTGGGCCAACAACCTTTGCTGTTGAAGGAACCTTGAAGTCAAGGAGTGAGGGAACAAGTGTCTTCTTCTTTTCCATGGCTGCAGACATAATTGGATCTGCACCTGATTGCTGGAAGTAGTTCTGTCCGCCTTGCATCTTTGCGAACAACTTAGAACCAGAGAGCTTTAGATCAGCAGCAGTTAGCTCTGCAGCTGTCTTTCCCGTGTTCTGTGAATAAACAAACTCTTGCCATAAACGTGCATTTGCGCAGTTTGGTGACTTTGCATTGATCGCGTTGATATATGGCGGAGCTTGTAGAACGAAATCTGTTGGGTAAACAAACTTCAGATCTAGTCCGGCAGCCTTAGCTGCTGGAATGATGCCAAGCGCGTTGAAGTCCCACATGAAGCCAAGTTTTGCTGTCCCGGTGGCTAAGTTGGTTCCGTTTACCTTAACTAGTGGTGCTTGCGCCTTAACAGCCTTGAATAGCGCAAGACCCTTGGTGACATCTGAAAGGTTCTTTTCGCCACCATTACCGATGCTGGCAGCTAGAACTGACATGAAAGCTTGGTTTGAAGAGGTTGGGTCGCCAGTGATGCCAACGAAGCCCTTGTATTCAGGCTTTGTGAAATCTGATGCCTTTGTTGGCACTGATGGAAGAGTTGTGTTGTACACAATCGCTAGCTTTCCACCGTAGTTGCCGTACCAAAGACCAGTTGAATCCTTAGCAGCCTTTGGAATGTCATTCCAGTTGATGACTTTATATGGAGAAGAAAGTGGTGTTCCTCCTGGCGGAGTTAGTTGAGCTACAACTAGTGGCCCGATGTCAATTGAATCTGGTTGCTTTGACTTAGGAGCAGTCTTCATTGTGTCAATTTCATATTGTGATGATCCGTCTGGATTATCAACAGTGATCTTTACGCCAAAAGCTTTTTCGTATGCATCAAACATTCCACCGTAGTTTGCCCAGTCGCGAGGTGTTGTGATTAGAGCAAGCTTTCCTTCTTTTTTAGCTGCAGCAACAAGTGCATCTAGGCCGCCAGCTTCTTTTACATTCTTTGCCTTACAGATATTTACTGCTGCCTTTGCTGGAGTTGCGATTGCAAACATTCCAACTGACAGTGCTACAGCAGTCGCTGCAGCTACTAGACGCTTTGCGCGCATATGTGAGATCCCTTCCTAAGGATTGTTTGGTGACTATCTACCTTGATTTCAAACAGGAAGGAATAAATAGGTAACCGTTGCCAGTAATTCTTGTGAATGCTGAATTACTTAAAGGTGTTAATTAAGTGTCAGAAAAGTGAAGAGAGGTCGGCGACTGAGTTAATAATTGACGTGGCACCAGCTGCATGTAGATCTGCCTCTTTGTGTGCACCGCTTAAAACGCCTATTACTTGAGTTGCACCGTATGCAACCCCAGATTGCATATCGGCTGCGGTGTCGCCAACGACCATTACTGATTCAGGTGATTGAATATGTAATTTATTCGCTAGAAAATTCAACATGTCCGGGTGTGGCCGACCACGACCAGCTTCTTCGGGAGTAACCGATGCATCGATTAGACCTAACCAACCCAACTCAAAGAGCATCGGGTCCAAGGTCGAGCGACTAAAACCAGTCGTTAGTGCAATTGCAATTCCGCGTTCTCTGAGATCTGCAAATATTTCAAGAGTGCCCGCTATTGGCGAGATGCCTTGTTCGGCAACTTCATTCATATAAGCCTCTTCGAATGCCACATTTGCAGCACGTGCTTTCTCAATATCGCCAAGTAGTTCGGTAAATACATGGATTTTCGATTGGCCCATTGTGTCAATTGCATATTGGGTCCAGATTTCGCCCTTTTCTGGCCATAGTTCAGGTTGTGATTTCTCAAATGCAGCTTTAAATGCTGCGACAACTAAGCCGTCATCATTAACCGTGGTGCCCGCTACATCAAATGCGACCAATCTAATTGCTGATGAGCTCACGCTATCCCCTTTATTGTTTCTTCAGCTATGGCAGGTGCCAAAGTATTTCCACGGCCACCAGGGCCAGTTACAGAAACAATATTTTTTGCGATTTGGCGACGGTCACAAATTGCCTGATCCGTGCGCTGGCTATAAACGCCAGACCAGCGTTTAGCAATTGGTGGTAGTTGTTGCCCGATTAATTCACTCGCCAAGTTATGTAAGTATTGGTATGGCTTCTCATCTAATTTGAAATCAAAAGGTTCGTCATAAGCATGGGTGTCGCCAATTGTTAGTGTGCCATCTGCGCGCTGCACTAAAAGTAATTGCATATGGTTGTCGCGAGCTACTGGGTGTTGCTCTGGCAAATTATCTAGCGTCGGAACTTCATATCCTGGGTAGTAGCGCATCGAATCACCATCGGCAATTGAAGTAGTTAATCTCTCAGGAAATACTTCGGTATTCATCATCTGCAAATAAACTCTACGAATTGGCGCGCTATCGAACTGTTCTTTAAATAACGAAGTGTGGT
The DNA here is from genome assembly GCA_964523605.1 of uncultured Candidatus Planktophila sp. Classification (GTDB taxonomy): domain Bacteria; phylum Actinomycetota; class Actinomycetes; order Nanopelagicales; family Nanopelagicaceae; genus Planktophila. Next base: position 13,209 of record CAZFZK010000007.1, read on the forward strand.
CGGCGCCAGGACATAGAATTAAATAGTCACCTTCAAATAATTCACCATTTCTGGCAATTGCTACTACTTTCCCATCATCAGGTTTGACTTCAGTTACATCAATGTGGTTGCGCCACTTGTAGTTTGGGTTCTCAAGTAAATTTGAGCGAATTGAATGCAATACTGAATTTGGTTCAACCGCGGCATCTAGCGGACACCAGAGCGCAGCGATAAAATTTCCGTTTAATACTGGGTTGATTTCTTTAGTTTCTTCTTTACTTAATAAAGCCCAGCCTCGATCGCCAGAATCTTCTTTGCGCAAACACTCTTGCATCACATTTACTTCGGCCTCACTAGTTGCCAAAGTTAGTGATCCGTTTGGGCGAAAAATTAACTCAGGAATTTCATGGCTAATCTCTCCCCATAATTCACGAGCTCTGATTGCAGCTTTGAGTTCTTCGCCGCTGCGGCGACCGCTAACCCAAACCAGACCGAAATTTCTAACTGAAGCGCTCTGCGGTTCGGCATCTCGTTCTAAGTGAATTACCTGATGCCCGGCCTTTAGTGCGTAATACGCATGGGTGGTCCCGATGACCCCACCACCGATCACGATTATTCGCATGGGCGCACCCTCTCTTACGATGATTAACAGGAGATTTAACTCTGGCTAAGGTCTGGCAAACCTTCGCGATTAGACTTGCCTAAGTTACTGATGGGTAGCATTATTTGCCCATGAGCCATTACATAGCCAATCTGCGCGATATTGAATTCTGCCTCTTTGACCTACTTGGTCGTGAAAAGGTCATGGGCACTGCTCCTTATGGTGATGTCGATCGTGACACTGCCGTCGGAATGCTCGAAGAGATGAAACGTCTCTGCGAGAACGATCTTGCTGCTTCATTTGTTGAAGGCGATCGCGTTGGTGCAGTTCTGAATAAAGAGACTGGAAATGTCACGCTTCCTGAAAGCTTTAAGAAATCTTATAAAGCATATGTCGATGGTGAATGGTGGCGTCTTGATGCACCAGTTGAACTAGGTGGCATGAAAGTTCCCCCATCTGTGCGATGGGCGATGGCTGAAATGGTTCTCGGATCAAACCCAGCAATTCATATTTACGCGTCTGGTTACGCGTTCGCTCAAGTTGCTTACGTTTTAGGAACAGAACCACAGAAAAAAATGGCAAAGCACATGGTTGATAAGCACTGGGGTGCAACCATGCAACTTACTGAACCTGATGCAGGTTCAGATGTTGGTGCTGGTCGTACTAAAGCTGTTCAACAACCTGATGGCGCATGGCACATCACTGGTACCAAGCGTTACATTACTTCAGGGGACGCGGATTTCTATGACAATGTGATGCACTTTGTGCTTGCTCGTCGTGAAGGTGGCGGACCAGGAACAAAGGGTCTTTCATTATTTTTAATTCCTAAATTTATGTTTGATTTAGAAACTGGCGAACTTGGAAAGCGCAATGGAGTTTATGTAACAGCGCTTGAAGATAAAATGGGACTTAATGTTTCAGCAACCTGCGAAGTTAATTTAGGCGAAAAAGAACCAGCAGTTGGTTATTTGCTGGGTGAAGTGCATGAAGGTATTGCGCAGATGTTTAAAGTTATTGAGTTTGCCCGCATGATGGTTGGAACCAAGGCAATCGCAACGCTTTCAGCTGGCTACCAACAAGCACTGTTGTATGCGAAGCAGCGCATTCAGGGCGGCGACATGAAAGTTATGAACGATAAAGCCAGCCCGCGTGTGGAAATCATTCGCCACCCAGATGTACGACGTTCGCTAATGGTGCAGAAGTCCTACAGCGAAGGTATGCGTGCGCTAGTTCTTTACACTGCTTCCATCCAAGATGAGATTGAGCTCGCAGTAAAGGCTGGCGATACAGATCGTATTAAAGACATGGAAGCGCTTAATGATTTATTACTTCCAATTGTTAAAGGTTATGGCTCTGAAAAGTCATGGACACTTCTTGGAACCGAATCGCTACAAACATTTGGTGGCGCTGGCTTTACTCGTGACTGGCCAATAGAGCAATATGTGCGCGATGCCAAGATTGATACCTTGTATGAAGGCACAACTGCGATTCAAGGTCTTGACTTCTTCTTCCGTAAAATTATTAAAGATGGCGGCCGCGCAATTGGCTTACTCGGAAAAGAGATAAAAACATTTGCTGAAACTGGTGGAGTACATACTGCTGAAAAAGGCGCATTGCTAAAAGCGCTTAGTGATTTAAATGCAATCATCGCGAACTTAGTAGCGCACGCAATGGAATCACAAACAGATCCCGAGAAGATTTACACCGTTGGTTTAAATACCTCGCGCTGTTTAATGGCCGTTGGCGATATCATTACCGCTTGGTTGCTATTGCGCCAAGCTGACATCGCTTTGGAAAAGATTCCAAATGCGGGCAAAGATCTTGAGTTCTATAACGGCAAGATCGCCTCAGCTAAGTTCTTTGTTACCAATTATCTGCCACACATCACAGCAGATCGTAAAATTGTCGAAGCAACCGACAATTCGATCATGAATATCTCAGACGCCGCCTTCTAAAGAACGCCAAACAGCTTCAAACTGATCAATTGCGGTAACTAATCAGTTACCCTTGCGAGATGTTCAAAACGAGACGTAGCGAGATCCTGTTAACTCTTGCTGCAGTCATGTTTGCGTCAAACGGCATCGCTTCAAAGCTGCTGCTGAACGACTACATTTCGGCCTGGCGATTGGCCCAAGTCCGTTCCATCTCAACTTTTTTTATTCTCGTGGCCTATATCGCTTGGCGCGCGCCGAAAACTTTACGCATGACCAAGCAGGAATTACCTCGTTTAGCAGCCTTAGGCGCTTTTGGTATCGCTGCCGTAAATGGCGCTTATTTCTTGGCTATTTCCCGCATGCATGTGAGCATTGCTCTACTTATCGAATTTACCGCGCCACTTTGGATCGTGCTTTATCTCCGTTATGTCCGCAAAAAGCATGTGCCTAATGAAATGTGGATTTCCCTCTTCCTGGCACTCCTTGGATTGGCATTTGTTGCCCAAGTTTGGAAAGGTCTAACTCTCGATGGCATTGGTGTGCTCGCAGCTCTGGGCGCGGCATTTGCGCTTGCTTTCTTCTTCTTAGCTGGCGAGGGAATTACAGCCAATCGCGATAATCAATCTACGACTATGTGGGGCTTTGGTTTCGCAGCCCTTACTTGGTCTTTGTTAATGCCAATTTGGACTTTCCCATTCGATATTTTTACAGTTTCAATTCCATTAGGCGGCATCTTCGAGGGATATAGCACTTCGGGCTGGGTGCTAATTCTTTATGTAGTTTTAATCGGTACCGTTTTGCCTTATCTATGTGTGATGAATGGTTTACGTAATCTCTCGGCGGCGGCAACTAGTGCGTTCGGAATGTTAGAACCAATCTTTGCCGGCGCTGTTGCTTGGTTCTGGTTTAGTGAATCTTGGACGGCGCTTCAATTGTGTGGTGGCGTAATTGTGATCGCCGGAATTTATATGGCAGATCGCGCAAAAAGCGCAGCTAAATAACTAGTTTAGGAAATTAGTTTTCGTCTGGTTCGCGTTGCTGTGTGAAGTCTTGCATTCCACTATTTACTGGCATATCAACAAAGCGCGCAATGTGAAGTTGTGCTGAAACTGTAATTGTTCGAGTTGGTCCGTTACGGTGCTTGGCCACAATTAAATCTGCTTCACCTGATCGACTTTGTGGGTCATATAAATCATCGCGGTGAAGCAAGATAACCACATCTGCATCCTGCTCGATCGAACCAGATTCGCGAAGATCTGAAAGCATTGGTTTCTTATCAGAGCGTTGTTCAGGCGAACGGTTGAGCTGCGAGATTGCAATTACCGGCACATCGAGCTCTTTTGCCATTAACTTTAAGTGGCGAGAGAACTCAGAAACCTCTTGCTGACGGTTCTCTACGCGCTTGCCAGAGGTCATCAACTGCAGGTAATCAATCACGATTAGCTTTAAATCATGGCGTTGTTTTAAGCGACGAGCTTTCGCACGAATTTCCATCATGGATAGATTTGGTGAGTCATCAATAAAGAGTGGCGCATTTGAAATTTCGCCCATGCGTCGTGCTAAACGTGACCACTCTTCATCAGAGAGAGCGCCAGAGCGAATATTGTTTAAGCCAACTTTTGCCTCTGAAGACAACATACGCATTGTGATTTCAGAGCGTGACATTTCAAGTGAGAAAATAACTGAGGTTTTTCCATCGTGAATAGATGCTTGTCGTGCGATATCTAAACCGAGTGTTGATTTACCAACTGCCGGACGCGCAGCAAGAACAATCATGTTGCCGGGGTGCAAACCATTTGTTAATTTATCTAAATCGCGGAAACCTGTCATTACGCCTTCAATACCAACACCTTTTGAAATTGCTTCGATCTCATCGAGTGCTTGTGGCAACAAGGTACTTAGTTGAACATAATCTTCAGAGGTGCGTCGCTCAGTAACTTGGAAAACTTCGACTTGTGCTTG
>CAZFZK010000007.1:17734-19711 GCA_964523605.1 uncultured Candidatus Planktophila sp.
ATTAGCTGCAGTTGGAACGGAAGAAATCAAAGTATGTAAATAAGGTGCTCCACCTGCGCGTGCGATATCTCCGCGCTTTGCAAGTTCTGCTGAAACAGTTACGGCATCAGCTGGTTCGCCGCGGCCATATAAATCAAGAATTACATCGTAGATAAGTTCGTGCGCTGGACGATAGAAATCACGTTCGCGCAGAATTTCTAAAACATCTGAAATTGCATCTTTACTCAGAAGCATTCCACCAAGCACTGATTGTTCGGCAATTAAATCTTGTGGTGGAGTGCGCTCAAATTCTGGCGCAGAGTTATAAGAGGAGTTGTTCTGTTGTCCGCCACGGTTTGGAAGTTCTGCGATGCTCACGCGTAAAACCTCCCATTAGCCACTGACATTTTGGCGCTTAATCAACGCCAATTTGAGCGTGTTTTACGCTCAGGAGGCAAAGGTATGAGCGCTGGCCCCGTTAAGCGAATATCCCCGCTTGTGGGTGTGGGTAAAGCTGGGGATAAGTCGGTGGATAAGCGTGATTTCCTGTGCACAAAGTAGTGGATAAATTGTGGGTATCTCTCAGTTTTCTCTTTTTAGCCTTTAAAGGTGCAGGTCAGCAGCGTTACATCACCTTACATCGTTGTGCATGAAAGTAATTACCTGTTTCTCATTAGTTGAGATGACACCATAAATTTACTTTATTGCGAGAGGATTCCACACATGATCGTTGATTACGCGCTTTATCAAAATGGAATTCGTTATAACGAGCCATCTAATTTGCCTGAGTTAATTATGAAAGCGAAGACTGAAGGTGGATTTGTTTGGTTAGGACTAGCTGAACCAACTCAAATTGAGTTCGACAAAATTGTTGGCGACTTTAGATTTCATCCGCTTGCTATCGAAGATGCAGTTAACGCCAAACAGCGTCCAAAGTTTGAAGATTATCCCGGCGTTCAGTTCTGTGTTCTTAAAACTGTTTTCTATGATGAAGAGAAAAGTTTGATTTCAACTGGCGAAATCTTCTGTTTTATTGGTGAATATTTCATCGTGGTGGTTCGTCATGGTGATGGCGCTCCACTTAAGAATACGAGACAGATTTTAGAGAATAACCCAGAGCATCTTGCGAAAGGGCCATACGCAGTACTGCACGCCGTTATTGACCATGTAATTGATTGCTACATAGATATCGCTGTTGAACTTGAAATAGATGTGGTTCAAGTTGAAAACAAAGTCTTTAGCGGAAAGCGTCAAACCCAATCGCAAGAAATCTATTTTCTAAAGCGTGAAATTATTGAATTTAGACATGCAATTGACCCACTTCTTTCGCCGTTGCAGAAATTAGCGAGTGAAGGTGCTGCTCATGTACCAAATAATTTAACGCCTTTTTTCAGAGATACCCTCGATCATTTATCACGAGCCTCAGATGCTGCGGCTGGTTTAGATTCGCTCTTAGGGTCGGCGCTGCAAGCAGATTTGGCACATGTACAGGTGCAACAAAATGCAGATATGCGCAAAATTACCTCATATGTCGCATTAGCTTCAGTGCCAACTATGGTCGCTGGAATATATGGCATGAACTTTGATTTTATGCCTGAACTACGCATGAAATACGGATATCCCGTAGTGCTTGGAGCTCTTGTAGTTTTAACAGCAGTTTTATATCGTAAATTTAAAAAATCTGGCTGGTTATAAAAATAAAACGGGCCCGACGCAATTAGCGCCGAGCCCGTTCTAATTTTTTATTTATTCAGCTACAACTGTCAACGTAATTGCTGCAGTTACATGGTGGTCTAGTGAAACCTTTGCTGAATGTGTACCAACCTTCTTGATGTGGCCAGCCATCTTGATGCTGTGACGATCGATATCAATCGCAACTGCGCTCTTGATTACTGCTGCTACATCTTTATCGGTTACTGAACCGAATAGACGATTTCCGGTACCAACTTTTACCTTGATGGTAAGAGTTGCTGCTTCAAGAGTTGCCTTGATTGAGTT
>CAZFZK010000008.1:0-19564 GCA_964523605.1 uncultured Candidatus Planktophila sp.
TGGTCGAATCATTGTGATTGAAATGAATCCAAGAGTTTCCCGTTCCAGTGCGCTAGCGTCCAAGGCAACTGGGTTTCCGATTGCAAAGATTGCCACCAAATTGGCTATCGGCTACTCCTTGGATGAGATTCAAAATGACATCACTAAAGTAACTCCGGCTTCCTTTGAACCAACACTTGATTACGTAGTCGTAAAAGCCCCACGCTTTGCTTTCGAGAAATTTGCAGATGCTGATCCGCGACTAACAACAACGATGAAATCAGTTGGCGAAGCGATGGCAATTGGTCGTTCCTTTGCCGAAGCTCTGCAAAAGGCGTTGCGTTCGTTAGAGCGTAAAGAAGCGCCTTTCTCATGGCCTGCTCAAGGTTCACCAAGTGAAATAGCGACACTTCTTAAAGCTATTGAAATCCCGACCGAGTATCGACTGCAACAAGTGCAACGAGTCCTTTGGTGGGGTGCTTCCATCAGTGAGGTATTTGCTGCTTGCAAAATTGACCCTTGGTTCTTAAATCAAATAGTCCAGTTAAATGAAGCTGCCAAAGTTATCGCAGTTCCAGGCGAGTTAACTCAAGAAATGCTGCTTAACGCTAAGCAATTAGGTTTCTCGGATAAGCAAATAGCTGATCTGCGTGGTCTTTCTGAGTTCGATGTTCGGGCGGCTCGTTCAACACTTGATGTCCATGCTGTTTATAAAACTGTCGATACCTGCGCAGCTGAGTTCGAAGCCTTTACTCCTTACCATTACTCAAGTTATGAAGAAGAAACTGAAGTTAAACCACGCACTAGACCGGCAGTGATCATTTTAGGTTCCGGTCCGAATCGAATTGGTCAAGGCATCGAATTTGATTATTCCTGCGTACATGCTTCATTTACGCTACGTGAAGCTGATTACGAAACGATCATGATTAACTGCAATCCCGAAACTGTCTCTACTGACTACGACACAAGTGATCGACTCTATTTCGAACCGCTAACTTTGGAAGACGTTTTAGAGATTGTGCGAGCTGAAGAATTAGCCGGCCCGGTTCTGGGAGTAATTACCCAATTAGGCGGTCAAACTCCGCTTGGTTTAGCAGCGGGATTAAAGGCTGCAGGTGTAAACATTCTGGGCACCTCACCAGATGCGATTAATTTGGCTGAAGATCGTGGCGAGTTCGGTGAGGTATTGGCGCAACAGAAACTATTAGCTCCAAAATTCGGCATGGCCGCTTCTCAGCTAGAGGCTCTAAATATTGCGCATGAGATCGGTTATCCCGTACTAGTTCGTCCGAGCTTTGTACTTGGTGGCCGCGGAATGGAAATCGTTTACGATGATGAAGCGCTTTCTTCTTTTATTGCGCGCGCAACTGATATCACGCCTGATCGTCCGGTTCTAGTAGATCGATTCTTAGATAGCGCGATTGAAATAGATGTAGATGCCTTGTTTGATGGCGACGAACTTTTCTTGGGTGGCGTAATGGAACATATCGAGGAGGCTGGAATCCATTCCGGAGATAGTGCTTGCGTCCTTCCGGCCATGACTTTAACTAATGAAGCTGCGGCTGAAATTTTGATTGCTACTGAAAAAATTGCCCGCGGCGTTGGTGTACGGGGGTTGATCAACATCCAGTTCGCAATTGCAGATAAACAACTTTATGTTTTGGAAGCAAACCCTCGCGCATCTCGCACAGTTCCTTTTGTCAGCAAAGCGACCGGCGTACCACTAGCTAAAGCAGCGGCACGCATTTCAGTTGGCTCTACTATTGCGCAATTGCGTAGCGAGGGAATTTTGCCTACCGGTAACGGAAAAGCCAAAGGCGTATCTGTCAAAGAAGCCGTTCTTCCATGGAATCGTTTCCGTCGCGCCGATGGCCGTGGCGTTGATTCGGTATTGGGTCCTGAGATGCGATCAACCGGTGAAGTTATGGGAATAGCCGCCACCTTTGGAGAAAGCTACGCGAAGAGTCAGATCTCCTCGTTCGGCCCACTTCCAAAATCTGGAAAAGTTTTTGTATCACTTGCTGATAAAGATAAGGGTCAAGGAATCGCCCCAGCGAATTCACTAATCGCTTTGGGCTTTACGATTTTGGCAACTACCGGTACAGCCGCTTTCTTACGAGCTGCCGGAATCGCAGTGACTGAAGTTCGTAAATATTCCGAAGGCCAAGGTGCAATGGGGCAACGAACAATCGTTGATCTGCTTCATGCGGGTGAGATTGATTTGGTCATCAACACACCTGTTGGTCGTGGCACTAGAGCTGACGGTTGGATGATTAGAACTGCAGCTATCCAACGGTCTATTCCGTGCATCACAACGACGGCTGGATTCTCGGCCGCAGTTGCTGGAATTGCTGCGCTACAACAAGGCGAGATGAGTGTTAAATCGATTCAGAAATGGTTGGCTTAGCCATGGCTGAAATCAACCGTTATGCTGCGCAACTACTAGCCACGATAGTTGGAAATAAGAGAGTTGGGCAATATCACCAAATTTTAATCAGTGTTGGTGAGTTAGTTTCCCAATGCAAACCTGGAAATTTTGTGGCAATCAGTGTCGGTGGTCCAACTTCAAAGATGGTTTTGCGTAGAGCTTTTGCAATTTCTCGTATTACGACATCGCCAACCTTTGGTGGAGCGATCGAGTTAATTGTTGCCCCACACGGATCTGGTTCAACTTGGTTGTGCTCGTTATCCGAAGGCGAGCAGATTGATATCACGCTTCCGCTCGGAACCGCGTTCGGAATTCCGACAACAAGCGTAAATGCTTTGTTAGTAGGAGGTGGATACGGATCAGCGCCGCTATTTGGTTTAGCTGAAGTTCTTAAGGAACGTGGTTGTCGCGTTGATATGTTACTTGGCGCGAGCACTGGTGCAAAGATTTACGCACCTTTAGAAGGTAAGCGCAGCGTAAATTCATTGCGCATATTTACCGAAGATGGGTCAATGGGCGAGACCGGCCGGATTACGACACCGATTTCACAACTCGTTTCCGAACTGCAAATTGACGTGGTTTATTCTTGCGGGCCGATGGCGATGTTGAAAGCAATTTCAGAAATATTAAACGGGGGAGATGTAGTTCATCAATGTGCCGTCGAAGAAGCAATGGCCTGCGGCATCGGAATCTGTATGACTTGTGTACTTCCGGTTAAAGATGAAAGTGGAAAAATCAGTAATCTTCGTTCTTGCATTGATGGCCCGGTCATGGATGGCGCCGCCATCGAGTGGGATCTCGTGGGTAAGACTTTGGTGCTCTAATGAGTCAATTAGATTTCTCAACAACTCTAGGTAATGCCTGGTTTCCCGCTCCAATTTTTACCGCTAGTGGTTGCGCCAGTTCCGGTAAAGAGTTAGCACAGTTCTTTGATTTACGTGACATGGGTGCCATAGTTACCAAATCAATCATGACTAAACCACGTGCCGGCAGAGCAACTCCACGCATGGCAGAAACTCCTAGTGGAATGTTAAATTCCATTGGATTACAAGGTCCTGGGATTGATGCATTCTTAGCCAATGATTTAGCTTGGTTGGTTGAACACAAAGCTCGCGTTATTGTTTCAATCGCTGGAGAGACAGCCGAAGAATTTGCTTCTCTCGCGCGACGTTTGCGTGGTGTAGCCGGAATATCTGCACTAGAGGTGAATATCTCTTGTCCTAATGTAGAGAACAGAGGAATGGTTTTTGCCTGCCATTTGGAATCTGCCCAGACCGTAATTGAAGGAGTGCGTAAAACAATCGGTGGTGACTTACCAATCATTGCCAAGCTTTCTCCCGACGTGACCGATATTGTTTCAATCGCCCGTGGAGTTATTGATGCAGGTGCCGATGGATTAGCGCTCATAAACACCGTACTTGGCATGGTAATTAATCCAAATACCATGCGACCACATCTAGGCGGTCGTACTGGTGGTCTTTCTGGCCCTGCGGTTAGACCGATAGCGGTGCGTGCTATTTATCAGGTGCATGAGGCTCTGCCGAAGATTCCAATTTTGGGAATGGGTGGAGTTTCCTCAGGTGCTGATGCATTTGAACTTATTTTGGCTGGTGCTAGTGGAGTTTCGGTTGGTACCGCTTCCTTTGGAAATCCGACTGCCATCATGAAAATTCAATCTGAGTTACGTCAGATCTTAATTGATAAAGGATTTAACTCATTGCGCGAAGCGGTGGGATTTGCTCACCGACCAGAAAGTAGTGTCCGTTGAAAGCTCCAATTATTTTGGCGACCGATACCTCAGATCTAGAGGTAGCAAAGCAATGGGCCAAGTTAGTCGCACCGCACATAACTGGAATTAAATTAGGTCTGGAATTCTTTTTGAATTTCGGGGCCGACGGCGTTCGTGCTGTCTGTGCTGACCACGAGTTAGATCTTTTTCTAGATCTAAAGTTGCACGATATTCCAAATACCGTTGGACAAGCTGCCGCTGCTGTTTCTCAACTACAGCCACGCTTCTTAACAGTTCATGCTTCAGGTGGTCAGGCCATGATTGCCGCGGCAGTAAAAGAACTTACCAATACGCAAGTTACCGCAGTTACGATTTTGACAAGTCTAGGTGAGTCGGATCTAGCCGAAATCGGTTATCGCAACAATGCTTTAGAGAGTGCCGTAGATCTTGCTAAATTGGCAATAAGCGCTGGGGCCAAAGCCATTGTCTGTTCACCAATGGAAGTTTCAGCGATTCGTTTAGCAATCGGAAGCCAACCCGCAATCATCACTCCTGGAGTGCGACCAATTGATCCATCTGCCCCTGCTGATGATCAAGTGCGAACAATGACCCCGTTGGCTGCGATTGAGTCTGGCGCAAGTTACGTTGTTGTGGGTAGACCAATCACCCGTTTCTGGCGTCAAGGCGAGGCGGCATTCAGCGCGAACTTAGCGCAGATTTGTGAACCGCTCTTAGCCCGATAGATTTATCCTATGCAACCACCGCAGCTCTCGCCCGAAGATCGCGCGCGAGCTCTCGCGAAAGCGGCAGCATCGCGGAAACGGCGTGCAGTAGTTAAAGCCCAAGTTAAGAGTGGAGAGTTATCGCTTCAGCAAGTTTTCACTTTAGGTAAAAGTGATGAAGCAGTTGCCAAGATGCGAGTTTTCGAACTGCTCGAATCGATTTCAGGTGTGGGCAAAGTTAGAGCGCGTTCGGTAATGGAAAGATTGAATATTTCACCAACTCGTCGAATTCAAGGTTTAGGTGCAAAACAGTTACCCGCTTTGTTAAATGAATTCGTGGGTCCCAGTTTGGTTGAACGCGGTAAATTGATAGTTTTATCTGGGCCCGGGGGAGTCGGAAAGAGTACGGTCGCCAAAGAATTACGTAAGCAGCAGAATTTCTATGTCTCAATTAGTGCAACTACTAGAGCTCCTCGTCACAATGAACATGATGGGATTGATTATTTTTTCATCACAGATCAAGAGTTTGAAGTGCGCAAGAACTCAGGCGAATTTTTAGAATCAGCCGAATTTGCCGGCGCGAAATATGCCACTCCGAAAACTCAGGTCGAAAACGCTTTGGCGCTAGGAAAGAACGTCCTGTTAGAGATCGATATTGCTGGGGCCGAACAAGTTAGAAAAGTAAGCAGTGAAGCCATTCTTGTTTTTCTAGAGCCACCATCTTGGGAGGAGCTCGTCACGCGGCTCGAAGCACGAGGTACCGATTCGGCAGAACGACGGGCTCAGCGGCTGGCTCTAGCGCAAGAGGAGCTGGCTCATGCCCCCAATTTTGACCATCGCATCGTAAATCACTCGGTAACGCAGGTTCTTAGTGAACTGGTATCCTTGGCCTCTTGATCGACCAGCACTTTTAATAGAATTTTTGAATTATCGCTTGCTACTGGAGGACACATGGACGGCATTACAAATCCACCTATCGACGAACTTCTCGATAAGGCAGGTTCTAAGTACAGCTTGGTTCTCTACGCAGCAAAGCGTGCCCGTCAAATTAATGCTTATTACTCACAGCTAGGCGAAGGCTTGCTTGAGTACGTGGGACCGCTTGTTGAGACTCATGTACACGAGAAGCCACTTTCAATTGCGCTTCGCGAAATCAACGAGGGATTACTTACTATCGAGAATCTCGAGCCAACCGCTTAATTTTTGCCAATAGGCGGAGTGTTCTAAATGCCAAAACGAATTAGTAAAGTAATTCTTGGCGTTGGCGGAGGTATCGCCGCCTATAAATCGTGTGATCTTCTAAGGCGTCTGCAAGACCGAAATTACGAAGTAACAGTTGTTCCGACAGCGTCTGCGCTAAATTTTGTTGGTACCGCTACTTGGGAAGCGTTGTCCGGCAAGAAAGTAACTACCCAAGTTTGGGAATCTGTAGATGAAGTTAGGCACGTAAAACTCGCTGCTGAAAATGATTTAATTCTTATTTCGCCAGCTACGGCCGACTTAATCGCAAGAATGGCGATGGGCCGTGCCGATGACTTGTTAACTAATCTCGTGCTAGCCAGTGCCGCACCCAAAGTTTTAATCCCAGCGATGCATCCAAATATGTGGACTAATCCTGCGACAGTTGCAAATATCGAAATTCTGCAAGCTCGCGGCTTCCACATAATGCAGCCCGCAATCGGACGGCTTACCGGTACCGATAGTGGCGTCGGCCGACTGCCTGATACAGCGGAAATACTTGCCTTCATCGCTAGTGTGATATCTGATCGCCAAGATTTAATTGGTCAACGTGTTTTAGTAACTGCTGGTGGGACTCGTGAACCAATAGACCCAGTTAGATTCATCGGAAACCGTTCCTCTGGAAAACAAGGTTACGCAATCGCTCAGGCAGCTCTTGATCGTGGTGCCGAGGTAACTATTTTAAGTGCGAACGTAAATCTTGCCGATCCCGTAGGTGCCAACGTGATCAAAGTTGAAACTACGCATGAGTTACAGATCGCACTAGCCGATAGTTTTCCGACCACAGATCTGTTGGTGATGTCAGCAGCAGTTGCTGATGCCAGACCTGAACAAGTAGGCACTGAGAAGTTAAAGAAGGATTCATATCGACAGATTTCATTAGTCGAGAACCCAGACTTGCTGGCCGAGACTTCAAAGTTAAGAAACGGTCAAGTAATTGTTGGTTTTGCGGCTGAAACATCGTTAAACCTGGCAGAGGCTAAACGCAAACTGATTGCAAAAGGTCTTGATCTAATTTATTTAAACGATGTAGCAAATGGCGATATTTTTGGAAGTGATACAACCCAAGGCATGTTTATTACTTCAGAAGGTACAGAGATACCAGTTAGTAAGAGTAATAAGGCGACACTAGCTAATCAATTACTAGATCTGATCAAAGATAAGTTAAATTAGCCCAATGTCAAAGCGCCTATTTACTTCAGAATCCGTAACCGAAGGTCACCCAGATAAGATCGCCGATCAAATTTCAGATTCAATTCTTGATTCGCTCCTAAGTCAGGATGCTAAGTCCCGAGTTGCAGTTGAAACTCTGATCACAACTGGTCAAGTTCACGTTGCTGGCGAAGTAACCACAAATGGTTACGCGGATGTAATGACAATTGTGCGCGACACGGTTTTGAATATTGGTTATGACTCATCTGATAAAGGTTTCGATGGAAACTCTTGTGGAGTGTCGCTTTCTATCGGTCAACAATCACAAGACATCGCTCAAGGCGTAGATGATGCTTACGAAAAGCGGTTAGATTCCTCTGTTGATCCGCTTGATCTGCAAGGTGCTGGCGATCAAGGTTTGATGTTCGGTTATGCCTGCGAAGATACCAAAGAGTTAATGCCTTTGCCGATCTCATTAGCGCATAAGTTGGCACAACGTTTATCCGCTGTTCGCAAATCAGGAGAGCTTGGCTATTTACGTCCTGATGGAAAAACTCAAGTCACCATTGAGTACGACGGAGATAAGGCGATTGCGCTAAACACTATTGTTATCTCTTCCCAACATAGCGCCGATGTTGATGTCGCAAAGAAATTAACACCTGAAATTATTGAATTGGTGATTAACCCAGTTATCGCCGATCTAGACCTTCCTAAGAGCGACTTACGTACCTTGATCAATCCAACTGGGCGCTTTGTTATTGGTGGGCCAATGGGAGATGCTGGGTTAACTGGACGCAAAATTATTGTTGATACTTACGGCGGTATGGCTCGACATGGCGGCGGTGCCTTTAGCGGAAAAGATCCTTCAAAAGTAGATCGCTCAGCCGCTTATGCAATGCGTTGGGTGGCAAAAAATATTGTTGCTGCCGGCTTAGCAGCACGATGCGAGGTACAAGTTGCTTACGCTATCGGAAAAGCTCAGCCAGTAGGTCTGTTTATTGAAACTTTCGGCACTGAGAAAGTGCCAGTGGCTAAAATCCAAGACGCAGTTCTCGCAGTATTTGATCTTCGTCCAGCTGCAATCATTCGCGATCTAGATCTACTTCGCCCGATCTATTCTCTGACCAGCGCGTACGGTCACTTTGGTCGTGAATTGCCGGAATTCTCTTGGGAGAAGACCGATCGTGCTGCTTCGCTTCAAGCTGCTGTTAAGTAAAGGCTACAGCTCAAAGTTATTCTCATAGACTTACGTTCATGCTTCGACCCCTAAAACTCAAGATGCAACGCGCCCCACAACTGGCTGGGCCGGCTGCAAGTGAGTTACCCATTGCCACAGTCTGGGTCGATTCAGGTATTTCAACACTTACCGAAACTTTTTCTTACCTAATTCCGGAGAAAATTAGTTCACAAGTCAAAGTTGGTTCGCGTGTGCAGGTGCCTTTTAAGGATAAGCATCTTGAAGCGCTGGTTATAAAGCGTAGTCCACTTACTTCAGAAACCCGCGAGCTTAAGTCAATTTATAAATTACTGGGTGATTTTCCAGTCGCTACCGAAGAAACGCTGGAACTAATTTCACTGGCCGCGATGTACTGGGGCGGAATTGCCTACGATGTAATAAGAAGTGCTATCCCACCTAGAGTGGCTATGGTTGAGAAGGATCTACAAGTCGTCGCATCTGAGTTGGTTTCAGCACGAAAACCAGAGGCAACTTTTCACTTATTGCCGCCCAAAGCGGATCCCATCAGCGCATTAGCTGAGCTAATAAAGAACAGCAAAACTAATGGCGCTAAATTAGTTTTGGTTCCAACATTGCGTGACTTAGCTCGTTTGGCAAGCACGCTAACCGCAGCCGGAATAGCTTTCAAATCACTCGACTCAAACCTGCCAAGAGCTGATCGATACCGCAACTTCCTAGAAGTTTCACTAGGTGGAGTTGACCTTGTAATCGGGATGCGAGCTGCGGTTTTCGCACCGATTCCAAATCTTACTGAAATTTTCTTGCACCAAGAAAATAGTGAGCATTACTTCGAGCGCCGAGCTCCGCATTGGAACGCGCGAGAGGTCGCTTGGATGAGAGCTAAACTTTCAAATCTGAGGCTGAACTTGACTGGGTATATTCCAAGTTTAGATGTCGCGATTGATATTGAAGGCAAGGAAATCTCTTACAAAGCGATCCGGGAAAAGTTAAATGTAGTTGCTCAACCGAGCACTCGTGGAGAATTGATTCCAACTAAGATTTATAAACAGATTCGTAAGGCACTTTCCGTCGGGCCTGTTCTGTTTCTAGTTCCCGCTAAGGGGTATGCAACTGCAATCAGTTGTGCGAAGTGTCGCAATATTGCTGTGTGTGAATGCGGCGGCAAGTTAAGCAAAAGTAGCGCAAAGAGCGAACCTATATGTGTAATTTGTAATCTCAGGTACCAAAACTGGAAGTGCGGCTGGTGTGGTGATGGTCGTATTTTCCTTCATAGTCGCGGAATAGAAAGATTTGCTGAAGAAATTGGTAGATCTTTTCCCAACAACCTGGTTATTCAATCGAGCGCTAGTGACCCGCGCGTATCGGTCACTGACGAGCCAGCCTTAGTTATCTCAACACCAGGAGTTGAACCTGTTGCCAACCGAGGATATGCAGCAGTGGTGCTCTTGCAAGTTGATCGATTCTTAAGTTCTACTGCATCAAATGGAGTAGAGCGAGCGTATGCAAATTTATTCGCCGCCAGTGCATTAGTCAATCCGGTGTAGTTGCAATCGTGCATGAAGATGGCGCCGCCATAACTAGCGCGCTAACTACCTGGAATCCAGCGACCATTTCCAAACGCGAGATTGAGCAACGAATTCAATTGAAGTTGCCGCCAATAGTTAGCGCTATATTGGTTTTTTCCGAATCTGTCGATCTCCTAAGATTGAAAAATGCATTAGAAAGCGCTATCGGCGAGGGTCGAGCTCCGAAATCATTACGAATCTACGGACCAACTTCTAGCACGATTGATACAGCTAAGTTGACACTGTTAGTTGACCCATCCGAGCAGATCGAACTAGTCTCTTTGCTACGCGAGATCAATAAAAGGCGGGCTATCTCAAAGAAATCACTACTGACTTATCGCGTAAATCCTTACTCGCTGGATTAAGTACTATCAATTGGTAGGATGACGACATGTCGATCCAACCTATTCGCTTATTCGGTGATCCCGTACTAGTTACGCCTGCCGCAGTAGTTGTCGACTTCGATAAAGAGCTACGAAATTTGGTAGCTGATTTAACTGACACCATGATTGAGGCACCAGGTGCGGGCTTGGCTGCTCCACAAATTGGCGTTTCACTTCGGGTATTTGTATGGGACGTTGATGATGAATTAGGCCATCTAATCAATCCGACACTTGACCTAAGTGATGAAATTCAAGATGATGAAGAGGGATGTCTAAGTTTTCCAGATTTGCGCTACTCAACCCCAAGAGCCATGAAGGTAGTAGCCAAAGGTTTTAACATGTATGGCGATCCGATAAAAGTTGAAGGCAGTGAATTATTAGCACGCGCGATTCAGCATGAAACTGACCACTTAGACGGAATCTTATTTATCGATCGACTTGCAACAGCTGATCGTAAATTGGCAATGAAGGAGATTCGCGAGTCAGATTGGTTCGGTTCTGCAATAGCTAATGGAACTTCACCGGTAATCAAATTATCTCCTCATTTCACCAATGGTTTTGGAAACTAGTGAAAATTGCGGTCGCAGCATCACCTGCAGTTGCGTTACCGACTCTGGAGTATTTGCTTGCCTCCGAGCATGATTTAGCGTTGATTATTTCGCGACCCGATAGCCCCACAGGCCGAGGCCGCGAACTCACCCCGACAGCAGTTTCTGCATGGGCAAAAGCTCACGGAATTGAACTTTACCAGCCAAATAAGTCGACTGATTTCGATTCGCGTTTAAAAGATTTTGATTTAGTGATAACAATTGGATTTGGGCTGTTGTTGCCGGAAATAATTTTGGAACAACCGAGATTTGGTTTCATCAATCTGCATTTCTCACTATTGCCAAAATTAAGAGGAGCGGCGCCTGCGCAACGCGCGATCATTGAAGGTCTGAGCGAAACTGGTGTTACCGTTTTCAAATTAGATGCGGGAATGGACACTGGTCCTATTTATGTTCAGACCAGACACCTGATTACACCTGGATTAACAGCCGGTGAGTTGCTTTCAGAATTAGCGCTACTAGGACCTGCCGCGATCGCCCAAACTTTAAGCGCAATTGAAAGTGGCAACGCGCCAGTTACGCAAGATCATACAAAGTCATCTCTGGCACCTAAGTTAACAAAAGCTGAGGCACAAATAGATTGGTCTGAACCAGCAGCGAAGATAGTAAATAAGATCTTGGGTTTTGCCCCTAATCCCGGGGCCACTGCAAGATTCAGAGGCGAGATTTTGCGAATAACTAATGCCAAAATTTCGCAAGTAACTTTGCCGGTTGGCGAGATTCGCGTAGAGGCGGGCCTTGTTTTAGTTGGTACATCTGCACAAGCAGTTCAACTTGTCGAAGTAACACCAGCCGGCAAGAAATCTATGCCTGCAACCGCATGGGCTAACGGAGCTCGTCTTACTGCCGGTGAACTCATTGAATAAACCAGTTCCACGCACTTATAAGCGAGCTAATCCAGACGCGGTTAGATTGTTAGTTTTTGATTTGATCACAGAGGTAAATCGCAGCGACGGCTATTCGAATTTACTTCTTCCGCAAGCACTAGCCAAAGGCCAGTTCGACGATCGCGATAAAGCATTTGCAACGGAATTACTCTACGGAACCTTGCGAATGCAGGGACGCCACGATTGGATTTTGGCCCAAGTTTCCAATCGACCATGGAGCCAAATTGACCCAGGTGTAATTGATGTCGGACGCATGGCGTTGCAGCAGATTCATGAGATGCGCGTCCCGGATCATGCCGCAGTATCAGCATCAGTTGATATAGCTCGCACGCGACTAGGAGAAGCTCAGGGCTCATTCCTAAATGCTTTATTAAGGGCGGTTTTGAAGAAGTCACTCGAGGAATGGTTAGCGCCATTAAATGAGATCAAAGATCCGATAGAACGCCTCTCAATTCAGTACTCGCACCCACAGTGGATCGTTTCGGCATACTTCGATCTTTTAAAAAATGAAGTTGAAGTGACTTCAGCTTTGATCGCAAATAATATTCCAGCACTACCAACTCTTGTTTCCTGGCCCGGTCGTTCTACTCAATTTGAATTGGTTGAACTTGGGGGAGTGCCCACAAAATTCTCGCCCTACGGAGTTCGTTTGTCAGGCTCTCCTGGCGCAATCTCTGCGATCAGAGATCGAAGAGCAGGTGTGCAAGATGAAGGTTCACAACTTGTGGCAGAAATTTTCGCCAAAGTGAGCAAGGATGCACATGACTGGCTGGATCTTTGCGCGGGGCCCGGTGGAAAAGCAGCACTGATTTCTAGTATCGCAGCTCAAGGGGAACACACTTTTACCGCGAATGAAATTTCACAACCTCGGGCAAATTTAGTTTCCCAGGTTGTTGAATTCGGTCAGGTTATTGTGGGCGATGGCCGAGAGATAGCAAAGAAGGGGTGCACTTTTGATGCCATCTTGGCAGATGTCCCGTGTACGGGTTTAGGCGCACTTCGTCGTCGTCCAGAAGTTCGCTGGCGTAGGACTTTGGCCGACTTGAGAACTCTGACTGATCTACAAATTGAGTTAAGCGAATCGGCAATTTCAGTCCTTAATCCGGGCGGATATTTTGCCTACGTGACTTGTTCACCGCACTTAGCCGAGACTAAGTTTCAGGTATCGGCGATTTTAAAGAAGCATCCAGAATTAACTCGAGTCGATTTGCGACCTTATTTTCCCGAAGGTTTGGTGAGCGCGACAGATGATGGCTCACTTTTGCTTTGGCCACAAATACATAACACGGACGCAATGTTTATGTCGATTTTCCAGAAGGCTAGTTAGGCTTTCACCATGGCTCACAAGATTCGCATCACGCCCAGTATCTTAAATGCCGATTTTTCCAATTTAGGTGGCGAAATAGAGCGCATTGCGCTTACATCTGATTTAGTTCATCTTGATGTCATGGATGATATTTTCGTGCCGAATTTTACTTTTGATTTTTCGCGGGCAGCTGAGATTATCTCGGTTAGTAAACTTCCAGTCGATGCTCACTTAATGGTGGCAGCCGTTGATCAGATCGCACCGAAATACGCCGAAGCAGGCTGCGCTAGTGTGACTATCCACGCCGAAGCAACCACAGACATTAGAAATACGTTAAAGGCGATTCGTAGTAATGGTGCAAGAGCTGCTCTTGCGTTAAAACCAAAGACAGCACTAGACCCATATCTAGAATATCTTGATGAATTGGACATGCTTTTGATCATGACGGTTGAGCCTGGTTTTGGCGGACAAAAATTTATGACTGATCAATTACCTAAGATCGCGCAGGCTCGTAAAGAGATAGCGAGCAAAGAAATTTGGTTACAGGTCGATGGTGGTATCTCACTCGAGACGATCGATTCAGCTGCCGCGGCCGGCGCCGATACTTTCGTGGCCGGAAGCGCGGTTTTTAACAGTGCTGATCCGGCTCAAATGGTCAGCTTGTTACGGCATAAAGCACAATCAGTTACTGGCTAATCGTCAGAAACAATTGTGGTTCATGATCTTCTGGTGTGAAGTAAACTTTGCTTATGAAGTCATTTGAATCTCTATATGCCGAATTATCGGAAAAAGTTGCCGCTCAAACGCCTGATTCGACGACCGTCGCTGCAGTTAATTCGGGCGTTCATTCGATTGGCAAGAAGATTCTTGAAGAAGCAGGTGAAGTCTGGTTAGCCGCAGAACACGAGGGTGACGAGGCACTTGCTGAAGAAATAAGTCAGTTGCTCTATCACTTGCAGGTGCTGATGTTAGCTCGTCAAATTTCACTCACTGATGTTTATCGATACTTGTAGGAGTTAAACCATGATTCGAATAGCCGTTCCGAATAAAGGCTCTCTTGCTGATGCTTCGATTTCGATTCTTAAAGAAGCTGGTTATCGTCAACGTGTAGATGCACGTGATTTAGTTTTGCTTGACCCCGAAAACGGAGTTGAGTTCTACTATCTGCGACCACGAGATATTGCCATCTATGTGGGATCAGGTGAACTAGAGGCCGGTATTACTGGTCGCGATTTATTGATTGATTCTGGCGCCCCCGCCAATGAGATATTAAGTCTTGGTTTTGGCGGGTCAACCTTTAGGTTCGCTGGCAGTGCAGACCGGGATTGGCAAATAGGTGACCTTGCGGGCAAACGAATTGCGACAGCCTATCCAGGTCTAGTTGCTTCGCATCTTTTGGAATTAAAGATCTCTGCAGAAGTCGTGCGCTTAGATGGTGCAGTCGAAAGTAGCATTCGACTCGGCGTAGCAGATGTCATAGCTGATGTTGTCAGTACCGGGAATACGTTACGTCAAGCGGGTTTGAAAATTTTCGGCGAACCAATCTTGCAGAGCGAAGCAGTTTTAATTAAGAACTCAAGTCAAGCCGATGGCTTAGAAATCTTGATGCGACGCCTACAAGGTGTTGTAACTGCGAGACAGTATGTGTTACTCGATTACGATATTCCAAAGAGTGCGTTAGACCGCGCTTGCGAGTTAACTCCAGGTTTGGAATCTCCCACAATTTCCCCGCTCCAAAAGCCAGACTGGGTTGCAGTTCGGGCTATGGTGCCGCGTCAGGAAACCAATGCAGTGATGGATGATCTATGGACGATAGGTGCTAGAGGCATTTTGGTAACCGATATTCACGCCTGCCGCTTATAACTTAAATATTTGCCGCTTCGACATCTTCTCGTGTAATTCCAAGTAAATAAAGTACGGAATCTAAATACGGCGCAGTTAGTGAACTATCAGCGGCAGCGCGTACGGCAGGTTTTGCATTGAATGCAATTCCGAGGCCCGCTGTAGCGATCATATCTAGGTCGTTAGCTCCATCGCCGATTGCGATTGTTTGTTCTATCGAGACACCTACTTGCGCGGCAAACTCGCGCAATGCCTGAGCTTTTGCTGCTCGATCGATAATCGGCGCAATAACTTTTCCAGTCAGTTTTCCGTCAACAATTTCGAGCGCATTAGCTCGATAGTTATTGATTCCTAATTCAATCAGAAGCGGTTCGATGACCGAGGTGAAACCGCCAGAAACCACGGCTACTTCGTGGCCTAATTTTTGTAAGGTTTTAACCAAAGTTCGAGCTCCGGGTGTTAATTTAATTTCGGCTCGAACTTGATCGAGAATCTCGGCGGAGGCACCAGCCAATAGAGCGACCCGTGCTTTTAGCGAAGCCTCAAAATCTAATTCACCAGACATTGCTGAATTCGTAATTTCGGTAACTTCTTTTTCGACTCCCACTTTCGCGGCAAGTAGTTCGATAACTTCTTGTTGAATTAGGGTTGAATCAACATCCATGACCACAAGTTTTTTTGCTAATCGTGCTAATCCGCCTGGTGAAACTGCGATATCAATTCCAGCCTCGCGCGCAACTAAAGCCAGCGCAGTACGTAGCGCATCAACACTTGCAGCGGAAACTTGAAATTCAACAGCCGTAACTGGATACGAGGCGGTACGGAAAATTCGTTCAATGTTTCCACCTTCAGCGGCAATAGCTGTGGCAATTTGAGCAATCGCACTCGGCTGTAATTTTTGCGAAAGGGCCACGACATGTAAAAGACCTTGTTTGGCTTGAATTGAACTAGTTGAAGAGTCAGAGAATAGGGCTGCGATATCTACACCTAATTTGAGAGCGCATTCATTCAAGTCAGTTTCAATGGCACTGGCATGCGCGGGGCTTAGCCCAATCAATACGGTCAAAATCAGGCGATCACTGATTACAACCTGCTCAATATCTAAAACGGTAA
This sequence comes from uncultured Candidatus Planktophila sp., assembly GCA_964523605.1. Classification (GTDB taxonomy): domain Bacteria; phylum Actinomycetota; class Actinomycetes; order Nanopelagicales; family Nanopelagicaceae; genus Planktophila. The sequence goes on from CAZFZK010000008.1 coordinate 16,152, forward strand.
TCGCAAACGGTTCGAGAGTGGCAAATAGCGCCTGTGTGATGCCAGGGGCGTCAGTACCGGTTAGAAGGATTAGGCCAGTGTGTTGCGCATCGCTGCTCATATGCGCAGATTACCGTGAATTCGCGCTATCTTTTCGCTCTATGGCAAGCGATATCGTTCTAACACTCGATGAAGTAACTGTTCGTCGCGGGGCCTCAACTATCCTGGGGCCACTTTCGCTGACCTTACATAATGGCCAACGTTGGGTGATTTTGGGTCCAAACGGTGCTGGTAAGTCAACCCTCTTGCAATTGATCGCTACTCGAATTTTTCCTTCTTCCGGGTCTGCTCAAATATTAGATAAAGCAATGGGCAAGGTTGATCTCTTTGAACTTCGCACTCGCATTGGCTTAGTTTCTGCAAACAGCACTACTGGGATTCCAGATGATGAACTTGTTCGAGATGTAGTTTTAACAGCGGCATACGCAATTAGTGGACGCTGGAATGAAAGCTATGACCTCTGGGACGAATCACGGGCTATTGCACTATTGACCACTTTTGGAGTTCGCAACTTAGGTGATCGGGCTTACGGAACCTTAAGTGAGGGTGAACGTAAACGCGTCACCATCGCTCGAGCATTAATGGTTGATCCGGAATTAATTCTCTTAGATGAACCTACTTCTGGCTTAGACCTGCCTGGGCGCGAAGACTTATTAACCAGGTTCGCAACTTTTGCAAGTGATCCAACTTCGCCAGCATCAATAATTGTTACGCATCATCTAGAAGAGATTCCGGTAGGCACTACCCACGCGCTGCTAATTAAGAACGGCAAGATCGCATGTTCCGGCGAGATTGATGAAGTCTTAACGACCTCCAATGTCTCTGATGTTTTTAATTATCCGCTGACGGTGACCAAAGAAGGCGCTCGGTACTTTGCTCGCGCAAATCGATAGGAGTTGGCAACCATTTTTTGCTAATTACGAATCAGAACTAGCCCAGATCGAGAGAGCAATCACCTCCCAGCGAATTGCTCCAGCTTATGAAGATATTCTCCGGGCCTTTACTTACCCATTGAATAATTACCGCGCCGTAATCGTCGGACAGGATCCATACCCCACGCCTGGTTACGCCACTGGCCTTGCCTTTAGCGTTGCTCCGGAAATAAGTAAATTACCGGCTTCACTCAAAAATATTTTTACTGAGTATGTCGCAGACACCGGTTATAAATACCCAGCTACTGGCGACCTAGCTAGTTGGGCAAATAACGGTGTCGCCCTTCTTAATACTTCATTGACTCTAAATCTAGATGATAAATCCGCGCACCTCAAGATTGGTTGGCAACAAATTACAGAGGCAGCATTGGCAACTTTGGCCATACTGGGTTGTGTTGCTATTTTATGGGGGAGCCAGGCGCAAAAATATGGTTCGGTTTTTGCCGAAAATTTCAAAATCGAATCAGTACATCCGAGTCCACTCTCGGCCAATCGGGGATTCTTTGGAAGTAAACCTTTTACTAAATGCAACCAAATCTTGGTGAATTCAGGTCAGCGACCAATCAATTGGCTTTTACCGTAAAAGAAAACGGGCCACGATTTCTCGTGGCCCGTTTCTATTTAACTCAAGTACTTATGCAGTCCAGTTATTAATTGGTGATGATAAGAAGTAGATCATGAATAGACCAGAGACTAAGTACAACAAAGCATGAACTTCTTTGCCGCGTCCTTGGAATAAACGGATCAGTACGTGTGTAATGAAGCCAGCACCAATACCTACTGAAATGTTGTAAGTAAATGGCATCAAAATGATGGTCAGGAATGCGGGCAGCGCAATACCTAGATCATTCCAATCGATATTCTTGATCTGAGTCATCATTAGGAAACCAACAATGATCAGCGCTGGGGTAGCAGCCTCGTAAGGAATGATTGCTACCAATGGTGCCAAGAAGGTAGTTAGTAAGAAGCAGATACCGGTAACGATTGATGCCAAACCAGTACGTGCACCTTCGCCAACACCTGAAGCTGACTCAATGTAGCTGGTGTTAGATGAAATGCCTGCTGCTCCACCTGCTGCAGCAGCAACAGAGTCAACTAACAAGATCTTTTGAATGTTATCTACGTTGCCATCTTTATCAGCAAGACCAGCTTCGTGACCAATTGCAGTCACTGTTCCAACAGTGTCAAAGAAGTCTGAAAGCAACAGGGTGAAAAGAAGCAAGATAGCTGCGATCAAAGTTACGTTATCTAGTTGGAAAGCTCCGAATAAATCGAATTGACCAGTGAAATCGAACTTAGGGGTAGCCACGATATCGGCAGGAACGTTAGGAATATTTAGACCCCATCCGCCATCTACGATCTTTGGTGGATTGCCAGCAGTAAATCCAGGTGCGATGTTGTACATCTTCTGAATAACCACAGCTGCAGTTGTCGCACCGATGATGCCGATCAAGATTGCACCCTTAACTTTACGAACCATCAAGCCGATCATCAAAATAAGACCGAAGACGAAAACTACTGTTGGCCAGCCAACTAGATTTCCGTTTACGCCTAGACCTACTGGAACTGGACCGCTAGCAGTTTTGCGAACAAAACCAGCATCGACCAGACCGATTAGTGCAATGAACAATCCAATACCAACTGAGATCGCAATCTTGATCTGAGCAGGTACGGCCTTGAATACCGCAACTCGGAAACCGGTTAGAACTAATACCAAAATAATTAAACCTTCAAGAACAACAAGGCCCATTGCAGCAGCCCAAGTCATCTTTGAAGCAATACCAACTGCAACGAAAGTGTTTAGACCAAGACCGGTTGCAAGAGCTAATGGATAATTAGCTACAGCGCCCATCAAGATTGTTAGTAAGCCAGCAATTAAAGCTGTTGTCGCAGCCACCATAGCTGGCGCCGGAGCTGCTCCTCCGAATAGGAATTGGCCATTTGCATCTGGTGAGTACGCCAGAATGATTGGGTTTAGAGCAACGATGTATGCCATCGTGAAGAAGGTGACGAGTCCGCCACGGATTTCGCTAGAAACCGAAGATCCGCGTTGCGAAATCTTGAAGTAACTATCTAGGAATTTAGTCAATGAGGTGCCTTTCTAATTTTGTTAACGGAGGTGTTTGCGACTCCGAGCCGAAGAACGTTCGGCTAACGCAGGGAACTTAAGACCAAACCTAAGGCTTACTGAGAAGTATTTGAGGTAAGCCGAGCCACGATCCCCAAGAAAATTGCGATCGATTGGCCAATTAAGAGGGCAAAAAGCCCAGTTCCGAGCCCCAACTTGCCACCAAGGGCTGCTCCGAGGAGTAATACCGTTCCCTCAATTGCCAAGCGCACTCGACCCACACGAATTCCGGTGCGGTGATGAAGCGCCGTCATCAAGCCATCGCGCGGGCCTGGCCCCAAGCCACAAGTTATGTAAAGACTCGAGCCAGCTCC
>CAZFZK010000009.1:0-2027 GCA_964523605.1 uncultured Candidatus Planktophila sp.
TTCTTTGGAACAAGACCTGGATTATCTGCAGCAGTTGCTGTTACAGCTGTGCCAAATAATGCAGTTGCTGCTACTGCAGCAATGATTACTTTCTTTTTAAACACATTTCCTCCATCACTAACTGTGGATGTGTATCGCTCACCGAAACACCGTTCCATTACACTAAGCAATCGCTCCTGCAAGGTCAAGGGTTTAGCGAATGAAACGCGATAAATATGCGCATTACATAGCGTTATCAATTCGTAATGATGTTCCACTAGTTGGAACTAATCAAAAAATGTATTGGTAAGTAATGGTTTTAAAGGGTCTTTAATTGCGGTAAAAGTTCAAAAAGTCCTTCATATGAACTGCGCAGAACATCGCCACTTGTTGCCCCTGGTGGAATTAGCTCCAGCCAATCTGCCCAACCTCCGTAGCGCTGGCCGATAATCTCAGTAACTTGTTCAACCGAACCATGCACCGTCATTGCATCTACCAATTCATCTGGCAGCTCTGACGTTGGTGTAGTTGTAAAGCCCGCAGTTGCTGTGATTTCATGGAAATAAGGGACGTTGCGATACATATCAAAGGATGGCCTGAGCACATCCCTGGCTTTTTTCGCATCCGGCTCAATCAGAACGCGAACCATTGCACTGCGTTGGCAGTTATTGCCAGAAATCTGAGCACCTGCTGCAAGTGCTGGTTCAAGGCTTTGGTGCAGCCATTCAAATGTGTGCAACCAGTTAACAATTACACCATCGGCAATTTCTCCAGCAAGTTTGGCCATGCCCGGCCGTGTTGCTGCTAAATGAATCGGGATCGAATCACGCAACGGTTTAGCTAATCGTTGGTAACCATTGATTTGATAAAACTCACCAGCGAAATTTGCTTTTGCTCCGCTGTGAGCCAACCAACTTTCACGAATCGCTGCCACATATTCACGCATTCGCACTGTTGGTCTCGCCGGATCGATTTGATAATGCTCTCGATTCCAGTGATCAGGCATCGTGCCTAAACCAAGTTCGAATCGACCATCAGTAATTGCATCAATAGTAGTCGAGGCCAGTGCGGTATTAACTGGCGGTCTTACCCACGTGGTAATTGCGGTGATTATTTTTGGTTTTGTAGTTACGGTTCCAAAATAAGTAGCCGAAGAAATACTTTCATTTGCCGCCTCGCCCACACATAATGCATATGCACCTGCTGCTTCAGCACTTTGCGCAATGTCGCGATATTCTGGGAGCGGGATACCGACAACGCCCATGGCCAATCCGATTTTCATTTAACTTAAATTTTCTTCTTCGGGATATAGCCCATACGTTTTGAAAGCCGCGCAGCTGAATCAAGCAGCAAAGGCACACACTGGGAAAGTTCTGATTTAAAGCGATCTGCAGGGCCACAAACGCTTATTACTGCAATTGGAGTGCCCGAACGATCAAAGATAGGGGCCGCAACTGATGCAGAACCTGCTTGTCTCTCGCCTACTGATTGTGAATAACCACGAGTTCGAATTTGGCGAAGTTCGTAAATAATTTTAGCTGGGTCAGTTGGTGTAACTGGAGTGATCGGCTTTAGCTTTCGCTTTAAATACTGCAAAATTTCAGTCTCTGGCATCCAAGCTAAGAATGCTTTTGATGAACTGCCGGCATGCAAAGGGTGGGTGATGCCCATGGCCACAGACATAACAATTTCGCGATTTGGAATAACTTGATCAACATAGAGTCGTTCAAACCCAGATCTAATTGAAAGAGTTGCCGTTTCATGGGTTGCTCGTGACAGTGCGGCAAGTTCTGGCGCAGCCAGAGATCGAATGTCTAATTGCGCTAAACAAGTTAAGCCAAGTGCAAGTGATGAAGTTCCCAAGGTGTAGCGGCGAGATTCTTCAATTAAGTCAATGAAGCCACGACTTCGTAGGGATGCCAGAATGCGGTGGACGGCAGCTTTAGATAAACCTAAGTTTCGAGCAATTTCAGTGATGCCTAAATCAGGTTCTCCGCATTGTGAAAACAGAAGTAATACATCTGCTGCACGTTCAACTGTAGCAATGC
>CAZFZK010000009.1:2037-18713 GCA_964523605.1 uncultured Candidatus Planktophila sp.
GATTTGCTCTCAGTTGCCATTACTCAAACCTCTTTCGAATCCTATTTCTACGGGTGGATCAGTAACTAAACGGGTTGAGATAAATTCCCACCAATCATCTTGAGAAACGCGTTTGGTTTCCCATTCTTTATCTGTCTTTAGCGTGCTCAGTGCTTTGCGATATTCGCCAAAACCGGCTTCATCTTCAAATGCTGACCAAGATTCAATTGTGTAACTATCTCCAATAACGCTGTAGTACCAGCGGACACCTTTAACCATTGGCAGTTCTTGATAAAACCACTTCTCACGATTTTCTAACCAATGCCAAAAATCTTTCATATTGCGACGTGACTTTTCGGAAAGATGCATTTTGTAAACCAGATAAATCATTATGAACATCTCTCCTTCCCAAAAATGGAATCGCGTTCCGCAGACCGTAACACCATAAAATGGAATTGGGAAGGGGAAACTCTTGTTTACCGCCCCACATTTCAGGTATTGTGACGGAACAAGGTTTCACTAGGTGGAACGCTCGATTTTTGCGAAAGGTGCGGCGATGGCGACATATGACCTACTAATTAAGAATGTAAAAGTAGTTAATCACGATGGCGAATCAGCTACACCGCTCGACATTGCAATCACCGATGGCCTTGTTACAGCTATTGCCGCTGGGCTCGATGAGAGTAGTGCTAAGAAAGTTGTCGATGGAACTGGCCGCGTTGCTTACCCTGGCGCAGTAGATGCACACCAACACTGGGGCATCTATAACACTCTTGATCAAGACACTGTTTCTGAAAGCAAGGCTTCTGCCCAAGGTGGCGTGACAACTGCAATCACATACATGCGCACCGGCCAGTACTACCTAAATAAAGGTGGCAGTTATTTAGATTTCTTCCCAGAAGTTCTTTCGCTCAGCGAAAACCGTGCGCACATTGACTACGGCTTTCACTTGGCGCCAATGACAAAGCAGCACATCACTGAAATTCCCGAAATCATTTCGCAATTTGGTGTTAGCTCATTTAAAATCTTTATGTTCTACGGTAGCCATGGTTTGCACGGTCGTTCAAATGATCAGTCTTCGTTCTTAATGACTCCCCCAGATGAGCGATACGACATCGCCCACTTTGAATTTGTGATGCGCGGAGTTCAAGCAGCTCGCGAAAAGTTTGGTGATAAAGCCGATGCTATTTCACTGGGCTTGCACTGCGAGACGGCCGAAATTATGAGCGCGTACACCAAGATTGTCGAAGAAGAAGGTAAGTACAGTGGCCTCGAGGCTTACCACCAATCTCGTCCGCCACATTCTGAAGGTTTAGCAATCACCATCGCGTCTTACTTGGCATATGAGACCGAACTGCCAAATATCAACTTATTGCATTTAACTTCGCGCAAGGCGGTTGAAGCTGCCATGATGATGCAGAACACTTTCCCGCATATCAATTTCCGTCGCGAAGTTACTGTAGGGCACTTACTTGCTGACATTGAGAACTCTAAAGGCGTTGGTGGCAAGGTAAATCCACCACTTCGTCCTCGCGCAGATGTTGAGTCACTTTGGACTCATCTCAAGGCTGGTCATCTCGATTGGGTGGTGAGTGATCACGCTTGTTGCAAGGAAGAACTCAAGTTTGGAAATCCAAAAGAAGATGTCTTCTTGGCAAAATCTGGGTTTGGTGGCGCGGAATATTTACTTCCTGGAATGGTGACCGAAGGGTTGCAGCGCGGTTTAACTCGTCCGGAAATTGCTAAGTTAACTTCATACACACCAGCACAGCGTTACGGTCTAAAAAGAAAAGGTTCACTCGCTGTTGGTTTCGAAGCCGACATCGCACTTGTTGATGAAAATGTAAATTACACAGTGCGCGCTGCTGATTCTGAATCAACTCAAGGTCATACCCCATTCGAAGGTTTCACATTAACTGCCAAAGTTACTGACACATTTGTACGTGGAAATCATGTTCTAGAAAATGGCAAGATTGTCGGCAACGCCATCGGAAAGTATCAGTTCCGAGCTTGAGCGCACTAAAAGGTATTCGCGTACTTGATGCCGCAACTTTATTTGCGGGGCCTATGGCTGCCACCATGTTGGCAGATTTTGGTGCTGAAGTAATCAAGATTGAACACCCAACAAAAGGCGACCCAGTTCGTTTACATGGTCATTCCAAAGACGGTGTCCCGCTTTGGTGGACTATGTTGGCTCGTAATAAGAAAACTTTGGCGCTGGATTTAGGCAAACCGGCCGGAAGCGAAGTTCTTAAAGAGTTAATTAAGCAGTCCGATGTTTTCATTGAAAACTTTCGACCAGGAACATTAGAGCGCTGGGGAATCGGTCCCGAAGTTTTGTTAGCAATAAACCCCAAGTTGATTATTGCTCGAGTAACTGGATTCGGTCAGTTTGGCCCTTATTCGGGCCGAGCGGGCTTTGGCACTTTGGCTGAATCGATGAGCGGTTTTGCAGCTATGACTGGCGAAGTAGATGGTCCGCCAACTCTGCCGCCGTTTGGATTAGCTGATGGAATCGCAGCTCTTGCTACCTCACAGGCGGTTTTAACTGCTTTGGCAGCACAAAAGAATCCGGAAAGTGAAGCTTTCGGCAAGGGACAAGTAATTGATTTGGCAATTATTGAACCGATTTTGGCAATTTTAGGTCCGCAACCAACTGTTTATGATCAATTGGGCATCGTGCAACCTCGCTCTGGAAATCGTTCGGTAAATAACGCTCCACGCAATACCTATAAAACGAAAGACGGTAAGTGGGTAGCAATTTCAACTTCAGCCCAATCAATTGCCGAACGCGTAATGCATTTAGTTGGCCATCCCGAAATTATTGCCGAGCCATGGTTTGCCTCCGGTGGCGAGCGAGCTAAGCATGCCGATTTACTTGATGGTTATGTATCAACCTGGATCGCCGAACGAGATACGACCGAAGTTGTACGAGCATTTGAAGAAGCAGAAGCTGCCGTTGCCCAGATCTACGATATTCGCGACATCATGGCTGATAAGCAATTCCAAGCGCTAGACACCATTACTACCGTGGAAGATCCAAAATTAGGACCGGTCCGAATGCAAAATGTTCTCTACCGATTGAGTGAAACACCAGGTGAAATCAACTGGACTGGGCGGGCAAAGGGCCAAGATACTCACGAAATCTTGGCTGAAACGCTAGGTTTGTCGGAAAGTAAAATTGCCGAACTTGAAACTGCGGGAATAATCTCGCAGGGCGTACAAACTGAAGGAAAGTGACGACATGACCAAGATCTGGGATCAACTAGCTAATGCAAAAGTCATCGATCTTTCTCAACCAATGTTTCGTGGCATGCCGCAATCTCCAAATCACACTCCTTACCGAATGGTGCTCGATCGTAGACATGGCGATGTAATTTCAGAAGCAGGAGGCTCAGCAGCTAACGACATTATTGTTACAGGTACTCATGCGGGCACACATATCGATGCACTTGCACATGTTTCTTTCAAAGGAAAAATTTTCGGTGGCATTGATGCTCAATCCGTAATGAGCCACATGGGTTTTAGTAAGCATGGCATTGAAACTGTAAAACCTTTTCTATGTCGTGGTGTTTTCCTAAACGTGGCTAAAGCCTTAAATAACGAGGTTTTAGGGCCTGATTACGAGATAACTGTTGCCGATCTTGAAGCAGCGCAGAAATTAGCTGGAGTTGAGATTGCCGAAGGCGATGTAGTTCTTATTGGAACTGGCTGGACCAAGAATTGGGGGAATAAAGATTTATTCCAAGGTCAGTCACTTGGTACACCAGGAATTGGTGAAGCTGCTGCTAAGTGGCTCGCGTCAAAGAAACCTCGCGCATGCGGAGGCGAAACCATTGCCTTTGAACATATCCCGGCAGGTGCTGGTCACCGCGAACTTCCAGTGCATCGAGTTTTCCTGGTTGAATCAGGAATTCACATTATTGAAACTATGAAGCTAGATGAATTGGCCGAAACTGGTGTGAGTGAATTCTTATTTGTATTAACTCCGCTAAATCTACAAGGTGCAACTGGTTCACCTACTCGCCCGCTGGCTGTATTGGTTTAATAACAATCATGAGCAGCGAGAAAACTCACGTTCAGCTTCTAGCTGAGTTCGCTGCCAACACCAAAGTTCTTTCCCCTGCTATTGCAGCAGATGCGAGAGAAAGAATTCTCGATGTCCTGGGAAATAGTTTGGCTGGTCGGGCTGAGTCATTACACGAATCAGATCCTGATCGCGCAGTTGAACGAGTCGTTGCTGCCTGGGGTGGCACATCAACTTCTAGCGTGATTGGTTCGCAACTTAAATTACCTTCAGCAAGCGCTGCCCTGGTAAACGGCACCTTGGCACATATTTTAGATTTTGACGATACCCATTTGCCTTCAGTGCTTCATCCGTCAGCTTCAATAGTTCCCACTGCTCTAGCTGTAGCAGAAGAAGTTAACGCCTCACCAGATCAAATTTTGCGTTCAGTCGCAATTGGAATTGAAATCACGAATCGACTTGGCATGGCTTCATACATTCCAAGTGCAGGCAATTCGATCTTCTTTGAAAAAGGCTTTCACGCAACATCAATCTGCGGAACCATCGGAGCATCAGTTACTGCTGCGATTTTGTATGGCTTAGACGCTGCGAAAATCGCTGACGCTATGGGCATTGCAGCCAGTATGGGTGCTGGAATTATTGAAGCTAACCGCACTGGTGGCACAGTTAAAAGAATTCATTGCGGTTGGGCAGCACATGGTGGCGTTGTTGCAGCAAGCATGGCTCGCGAAGGAATAACTGGTCCCCCAACTGTGCTCGAAGGTCGTTTCGGATTCTTTAACGCATACCTTGATGGTCAATACGATGCAGATGCGCTACTTGATGGCTTAGGTGATCGTTGGGAGTTGTTAAAGACTGCTTACAAGCCCTATCCAACAAATCATTTCACTCACCCTGGAATTGATTGTGCATTAGCTATCCGCGCCACCGGAATCAAAGCAGCTGATGTCGAAAGCATTGAACTTGGTGTAGCAGCTCCAGTTATTCGAACTATTGGTGAACCACGCGAAGAGAAAATTCATCCAAAATCTGGTTACCATGGAAAATTCTCAGCGCCATATACGCTAGCAACAGCATTTCTGGGCGGCGGCGGCTTAGGTGTTTACCTTGATGATTTCTCGGAAAGTACTTGGGATCAACGAGAACGATTAGAACTAGCCGCAAAAGTCAACGTGGTTGCCGACGATCAAGCTACCAAGATTTTTCCGAATGCTTTCGCTGCCGTACTGACCGTTAAGACCAAGGATGGCCAAACACATTCTCATCGAGTTGATGCAAGTTTGGGCAGCAAAGAATCGCCTCTTACTAAAGATCAGATTATGCAGAAATTTACTTTGAACGCATCACGCTATCTAGCGGCAGAAGCAGTTACGCAAGTATCTAAGTATGTAAATTTCGAAAACCAAGGTGATCTTTCGGCCTTAATGAAACTCCTATCAGCTAAGAGCGTATGAACCGCCGCGTTTATCAAGATCCGCGAGTAGTTGCACTAATTGCAGCGATGGGTCTTGGCGCTGTTATGTTTGATAACACGGCAGTGACTACCGCGATCCCATCGATTCAAGCAGATTTAAATACTGAAACAAGTGCCTTGCAATGGATCTTAAGTGCCATGAGCATTACAACTGGCACGATCTTGCCTTTTGCCGGGGCTTTCGGTGATAAATGGGGCGCTCTTAAAGCATTTCGCATTGGAATGATTATTTTCGGAACTGGCGCGTTACTCGCATCTTTTGCCACTTCTTTTCCCATGTTATTAGCTTGTCGAATTTTTCAAGGGTTTGGTTTGGCATTCATGTTGCCAAATGGCGGTGCGATTTTGAGTGCGAATGTAGACCCTAATTCTCGCAATAAAGCAGTTGGGCTTTGGATTAGTTTTAGCTCAGCCGGACTTGTACTTGGTCCTTTGTTAGGTGGCTTTTTAACTCAAGCATTTAGCTGGCATGCCCTTTTCTACTGTCAGCCAGTAATTTCCTTAATTGGCCTCTCCTTAACTTTCTTATTGCACGAAAGTGATACCCACAAAAATATCAACCCAATCGACGTTTTTGGTATTTTTACAATAAGTGCGGCAACCTTATTCTTCTCAGCCGGTGTAATCGATCTAGGTCGAGCAGTTCCGCATCCAGCAATTGATACCGCACTTATTTCACTCGGCACTCTTCTTTATTGGACTTTTTATCGTATCGAGCGCAGAGTCGCTCATCCGCTAATTGATCCAGCTTGGTTTAAATCTCGTCGCGTGCGCGGTGTATTAATCGCTTGCTTTATTTATAACGCAACTATCCCTGCGGCAACATTTTTGGTGGCACTATTCAGCCAGAAAACTTTGGAATTTTCGCCTCAAATGGGTGGCCTAGTAATTCTTCTAATGTGTATTTTCATGCCACTAGGATCGACCATCTTGGGCAAGGTTAAAAATTCAAATGAACTTCGCAAAGTAATGTTGCTGGCTTCATTTTTACTTGGTGTTGATTACATAGTTATTGCGCTATTTGCCCAAAGCCCTATGGCGGTATTCCTATTTACTTTAATCTTCTCTGGCTTCTTTGCCGGAATCCTGTTCGCTGGTGACACCGTGGCAATTATGGAATCTCTGGAACCAGCGAAAGCCGCATCGGGCTTAGCTGCACTTTCTATGGTTCGTCAGATATCGGCCGTGATCGGCATCGCCATGATCGGAACCATTAGCGAAGTTATTGGAAATATGGCAGATAACGCTGTTACTGGCCGACTTTGGGGCATAGCAATAAGCGGATTAATTACCTTTAGCGCTTGGGTGATGCTTAGAGACGGATTAAAGAAAGTTCAGTTAGCTTAATTTCACTGCCGGCATCTAAGAGCGACCAGCTGCGATTAGCAATATCAATTATTTCGCATTGACTTGGTGCAACGTAGTTACTTGCTGGCAACTTAATAGTTTGACCAGCAAAACCATCGGCGCCAATTGGGCGAATTTCGCCAAAAGCATTTTTATCGATATGTGTTTTGATTTGAGTAACTGAGCCCTCGCTACCTTCGCGACGATTCCACTTTGGAGCGCCATAGAACCAAGCTATCGCAACTGCCCCGTTAGGCGTATAGGCACCAATACGAAGAGATTGTGGCGGAACCCAAGTGTGATCACCAGCAACAATTACATCGCCCGACATGTGAAGCTCTCCTTCAAATACAAAGAATTCTTCGGCACATTCATAGCTTCCTTCAATTGGACGCGACCAACCAGCTGGAAAATTCACAATCATTACGCTGGTGCCATTTTCCCAAGTATGCAAGCGGTGCATCTTTACAACACCAGTTGAATCTGGGATCGGTACTTCTACTGCGCTAGACATGTCGCGAAGATCTTGGCTTTTAATGACGGCCACGGTTTCCTACTTTCCGGTTGCTAAGGTGCGACGGGCAATTTTGGCTATTGCTTCGTCGATCATTCGTCCTTTGGCATCAAGTGCGACGCCACCACCAGCTGCTGCTAAGCGATCGAGAATATCTTGCGCTGCAGCTAACTCATCAGCATTTGGTGTAAAAACTTCATTTGCAATTTCAATTTGAGCTGGGTGGATACATGCGCGACCAAAATAGCCCCACTCTTTAAAATCTTGCGAACTCTTTTTATAGGCTTCGAGATCTTTAAAGTTAGTTGATACTGCCGCCAGCGGTGGGTTTATACCGGCAGCAGCACTTGCAAATACAGCCATGCTGCGGGCAAATTGAGTAGTAGTTTCACCAGCAGATCCGGAAGTCCCTAAATCTGCTCGTAAATCAGCTTCGCCAAGCTGTAATCGAGTTACTCGTGGCCCAGTTGCGATGGCTTGTGCGTTAAATACGCCCGCAGCCGACTCAATTAAAGCTGAAACTTCTAACGGTTTTGTGATTCCGCGCGATTTTTCAAGTTCGGAAATCAAAGAATCTAGATTTTGAATTTCCGCCAAAGTTGTAGCTTTTGCAAGAACTATTCCACGGCAATTGTTATGAACCGCAGCAGCTAAATCAGCTTCTAGTGCGCCTTTTTCTGGATTAACACGGACCCAAATTTCTACCTCTGAATTTAATTCGTTAAGAAATGAAACCAAGTTCTGGCGAGCTAAATCTTTATCGCCTGGCGCGACACCATCTTCGAGATCAACAATTAGCGCATCTGCGCCACGGCCCAGCGCTTTAGTAAGACGCTCTAAATCATTTGCTGGCACATAAAGATGGCTACGAGCGCTCATTATCCGATTTGGGTTTTTCCACTTAGAAGTGATTTAGCAATAACCATCTTCATTATGTCATTGGTACCTTCGCCAATCGACATCAACGGCGCATCACGGTAAAGACGTTCAACAACATACTCGGTTGAGTAACCATAACCACCATGAACTCGCATAGCTTCAAGCGAAGCCATGATTGCAACCTCGCTCGCGAAGTACTTAGCCATGCCAGCTTCCATATCAACGCGTTCACCAGCATCTGCTTTAGATGCTGCCCAATAAGTCATTAATCGAGCTGCTTGTAAGTTTGTTGCGATCTCGGCTAGCTTCAATTGAATAGCTTGGAATTCGCTAATTGGTTGACCGAATGCTTTGCGTTCCTTTGAATAATTAATTGCTGCCTCGTATGCAGCTTGGGCAATACCAACTGAGCGAGCTGCGATATTAACGCGACCTGTTTCTAGGCCACTTAATACTTGCTGCATTCCGCGACCTTCAACGCCGCCAAGTAAGTTCTCTTTTGGTACTCGCACATTATTAAGAACAACTTCACAAGATTCGGTGCCCTTGTAGCCAAGCTTTCCAATGTCTTTCAAAACTTCGAAGCCTGGTGTGCCAGCTTCAACCAAAATTACGCTCATACCTTTATGCGCAGGAGTTGCGTTGGGATCAGTCTTTACTAATACTGGCAACGGATCTGCATGACGAGCATTAGTAATCCAGGTTTTAGAGCCATTAATTACATACTCATCGCCCTCAAGGCGTGCAGTTGTGCGAATACCTTGTAGATCGGTGCCCGCATCTGGCTCGGTTAGTCCGATTCCGGTTCGACGTTTTCCGGTAGCTAAATCAGGTAAGTACTTATCTTTCTGTTCTTGGGTGCCATGATGCGCAATCATCCAACAAGAAAGTGAGTGGCTTCCGAGAATTCCAGCAACACCCATCCAGCCACGAGCGATTTCTTCAAATACTAATGCGAATGAAACCATGTCAACATTTAGGCCGCCGTACTCTTCTGGAATTGTCATTCCGAATAAGCCCATATCGGCCATCGTCTTTACGATTTCAGTTGGGTAGATTCCTTCTTTTTCATACTGGTTAGCAACTGGCTTGATTTCTTTCTCGACGAACTCGCGCAGCACCTTTTTAAATGCTAATTGCTCTTCGTTTAAGTTGAAATCCATTTTTTGCTCCTAGTTCTAACTTAACCAAATACTGGTAGTGCTCTACCATCAGATAACTCTTGCCAAGAAAGCTCAACGGCTTGGTCGCATACTGGGCTCTCGATACCGACAAGTCTAGTTAGCATGATTACCTTTTCGCTCAGCAGAACTCGAGCAATTACATATGGTGGAACAAAGCCCTCAGTTGGGGCACGATGAACAACTGTCCAGGAATCTACGGTGCCCTTGCCGCTTACTTCTCGCCAAGCCAAATTCTCGGTGGCACATGAAATGCAGATTGCCCGGGGATACCACTGGAATTGATCACAAGTTGAGCAGTATTGAATTAATAATTTACGCTCTCGAGTTGCCGCCCAAAATGGCGCACTAATCGCATCTTCCTGAGGTAAATACGGAAACATTAATTTGCCCCCAAAATTACGGTGGCATTTGTCGAGAGAATTCCACCAGTGCCATGGGCCAGAGCTAATTTCGCATTAGCTACTTGGCGCTCACCACATTCGCCGCGTAACTGACGAACCGCTTCAATTAGCAACAGAATTCCATACTGCCCAGGGTGACAGTATGAAAGCCCCCCACCATTGGTATTTAAGGGAAATGAGCCACCAGGTCTGGTTTTCCCATCTAAGACAAAGTCAGCACCCTCGCCTTTTCCGACAAAACCTAAACCTTCCAGCGAAAGCAATGTGGTGATTGTGAACGAGTCATATAGTTCAACTACATCGATATCAGTGCGCGATACACCGGCCATCGCAAATGCCAGATCACCGGTTTGTTTTGCACCGGTAACTCGCAAATCACGATGAGTGGTCATAGAAGTATTTGTAGTTGATTCACCAAAACCTAGAATTGAAACTGGCTTCTTCTTTAAGTTTTTAGCAATCTCAGAATTTGTAATGATGATTGCGCCACCGCCATCGGTTACTAAACAACAGTCACTTGCACGTAACGGGGACGAAATCATGTCTGCACTTTCTAGCTCTGCCACAGTTAGCGAGGTGCCGCCATATCGATACGCCTTCGGATTTAACAGCGCCCACTCGCGTGCACTAATTGCAATCTCCGATAGCGCTGCGCGTCCATTCGGGACATCGTGTAGATATCTTTGAGCTGCCATTGCGTAATAACTAAGTGGGAACAATGGGCCATATGCAGTTTCGAATTGAGCTTCAGGTGTGTGGTGCTCTACAACTCCACCAAGTGAACGAGACTTGGCTGATCGCTGATTTGAGGCATAAGAAATAACAACAACATTGCACTGACCGCTAGCTACTGCGTGATATGCCCGCGCCACATACATTTCAAATGAACTTCCGCCGGCAAATGATGAATCAGTAAATTTTGGTTCGATGCCTAAGTAATCAGCTAGGGAACTGGCCGAGAAACGCGAAATTGCATTAGTTGCGATGCCGTCAATATCGCTGATTTTTAAGCCCGCATCTGCCAGAGCACGGGTTACTGCTTGCGCCTGTAGTTCCAAAATAGATTTATTGGTTACACCTAAATCGCACTCGGCAGCACCAACAATTACGGGGGTTTTCATCCTTATCGCCAAACTACCTTTGCAGTAATTGGATTAACAGCTGGGCGCAGCACCGCGCCGGTGGCATCGACTACATCAATTTTAAGCGATAGTGATATCTCGGAATCGCTAACACCAGTTACTTCACCGCTTACTTGTACTTGCTCTTCGGCAAATACTAAGCCGGCATAGCGGAAATCTAATTCCGAAATAAATGCACCTTCGCCCAACCAATCTTGAATTGCCTGGACAACATATGCACCAAAAACTTGACCATCGACAACAGGAGCGCTTAAACCTTTTGACTTCAAATATTCATGGTCGTAATGCAAACGGTGCCAATCCCAGGTTGCCCCTGCATAAGCAATCATTGAAGTTAAAGTGCAATGTTTTGTTATTGCCGGAACTTGATCGCCAACACTTACGTTTTTCATTACTTGGCCTCCAATGCAATCCAAATCAAAGATTCGGTATTGGTAGCCAAAAGCTCATTACGTTGATTGCGATAGGTAGCAGTACTAAACATCGTGGCCATCGCTACACCTTTAGAATTAACACGTTCGGTTATTTCGTCAATTTTCCAAGTAACGTGTAAAACATCTGTGGCGTGCACATACTGATAGAACTTATAACTGTTTCCGCCTCGCAATAATTTAGTGTTGGGAATATCAATATCCCAAAAATGACCAGCGTAACCGTCTTCATTCATTGGTAAGTTGGCATACTGATTGGTGTCACAGATCAAAGTCAATGGCGCAATTTCACGAGCCGCGTACATCGGATTGTTATCCTCAACGGCAAGCGCAAAATATCGACCTGACGCAGTGCCAAATGGTTCAGGTGCGACATAAGTGCGTTCAGAACCAACCATGGCTTTGATTGCATCAGTTAACAAAGTCATGGCAGTACAGCTAACGGAAATACTTCGAGCAAGAATTCAGGTCGCAATAGTGAATTACATAATGCACCAGTTGATGATGGCCAAGGCTTAGCAAGTAAGTTTTCACGCACCTTTGCTACACCGCGATATTCCTTTAAGCCTTCAGGAACCACGTATTCGATGGTGTTTACCAGAGCTTCTGGGCCAACGCCAGCTTCCTTTAGAACCAGCAAAATTGCTTCATAAGTTGATTGTGCTTGAGCCACGATATCGCCAGCGTGAGTTGCTTCTTGGGTTTCCATATCAAGGGATGCAAAACCTGACATATAAAGAGTTTTACCAGCGATAACGCCCGGGGTGTACGACAAAGTGTCATAACGTTTCCAGCCTGGGTTAACTCCTTTAAGCCGATGGTGCGACGCAACTAAATCGATCGCAACTAAAACACCCGGCTTATGAAGTTGTGACATCAAAATTCCACCAGCACCTGGAAAGACTCCCGCACCGCCCAGTAGCTCTTTGCGAACGCGAGAGGTCTTGCCATAAATTGTGCGGGTTTCTGGCATCGAATAATCGTAAGTAGTAACAGCATTATCAAGTGATAAACCAACTTGTGAAAGTAACTCGCCGCCACGTTCTAGGCAGTAACGATACTGCGCAACGAAATCACCTTCGTGAACTACGTTTCCATCTTTATCAATTGGTAAAAGTGTTGGTAAAAATACTGAACCATCATGACCTTCGGTGACAGTATTGCGAGACCAAGCGAGATCATCTCCGCTGTTTAACTTTTTACCGCCGCCTTTAGTTGTATAAACTTCAATTTCAATAAAAGCTTCTGGGCGCAAAAGTGCATCCACCATTACTGTCGTAATTGTTGGAGTGTGACCATTAAATCGGGCAATTCGAACCGCTTGAGCTTCGGCATAGTGAGGCAAGCCGCTAACAGTTACATTTTCAACAACACGGGTAATGTCAGCAAAAGTCATACCTGCTGCTTCGAGAATGCACTCAATCTTGTCGTAGGCAGTATTTACTTGATCAGTCATTCCGCCCACCACAATCATGCGGCCGGTTTCAGCGTTAAAGGTGCTTGCAGTATGGCCCGAAATAAAAGCATCGGTTTCTGTGGCCAGGCCTAAGCTAAATGTGTAATCAGAATATTTATACCAAGGATAAACACTTGGTTCGATAGCTTTAAATTTACTCATTTAGCCCTCCTTATTTGCCTAACGTAGCAATTTTCGCAGCGATTGTGGCGATCTTTGCCACGCTTTCAATGTGCAATATCTCATCGGCTGCCAATTGGGCTGCTGAGCGATCTGAACATTGCAGAACAAACTTTTCGGTGAGTGCTTCCAAAGTCAGTCGATTATTTGGCCCTCCGGCGCTTGAAGCAACTTTGCCTGTGAAAGTGCGGCCATCAGTAGTTGTAATCTCAACCGAACCTGCAGCTGCAGCCGCGGCCGAAACTTCACTTTTTTCAGAGTATTCAAATTTGCTGGCCAAAGCGATAACTTCTAGGCGCTTGATTGATTCAGCTTCGAAAGTATCAACAACTAGAGCACCATCAATTAATAGAGCTGCGACTGACCAAGGAAGTGAGAACTTTGCATCGTAAGGAGTTTTTGGTTCATTCTTTTCAGCACGCGGATAGCAAACAATATTTGCCGAATCTGGATGCACAATTGCTGAGATCTTTGAGATATCTGCAATTGAAACGCCAGTTACTTTGGCACTTGCCCATGCAATCTTTGTCGCATCAAGAGTTACATGTGATAACTGGCAAGCAGGGTATGGCTTGATTGCTATTTGAGCGCACTGCCAATCTTTTCCTAAATCTTTCGTGATGCTTGCGATATCTGCTGGGCGATTACTTAGTGCATTAAAAATTCCGTACTGTCCTTCTATTACAGACTCGGGGCCACTTGCGCTATTTGCTGCCAGATTTGCAGCAGTGACTCCGCCTTGAGCAGCAATTCCTGGATGAATTTGTTTAGTAGATGATCCGGTGTTTAAGAATTCCAAGAGACCACCTGAGAAACTACCCGCAATACCCATTGCGTTTACTGTTTGGGCAACTGATAACTTCATTAATTTTGCAGCGACAACTGCTGAAGCAATAGTTCCGCAAACTTGTGTCGCATGTAACCCACGGGCATGAAAACCATGTGGGGTTGCAGCACCAAGTCGGCAAATAACTTCTAAGCCAGCGGCATAAGCAGTAATTACTTCTTCACCCGATGCACCAAGTGATTCACCTAGTGCCATTGCAACAGGCAAAGTAGGCGCAGTTGCATGAACTAATCCCCCAGCGTGCGTGTCGTCAAAATCAAGGGCATGAATCAAGATGGCATTTATAAATGCTGCAGCCGGCACTGAAGTCTTGTTGCCACTTCCCCAAATAGTTGCTGCGTTAGATTCGCCGTATTGTGCGACTGTTGCAGTAGCTGCATTTGCAACCGCAGTCGTGCAGCCCCCAATCGCATCACCAAATCCATCTAGGGCATGTTCTTTTACAATATTTTGAACGTTTGTAGGCAGGTCAGACCAAGTGAGTTTTAAGGCCCACTCAGCTAATTCCTGCGCAGTACTCATTTGGCAGTAAATGCCTGGTCTGCCGATAACTGCGAAACTTTCGCTTCGTCATAATTGAGTAATTCACTCAATACATAATCGGCATCTTCATTGCGCTGAGGTGCTCGACGATTATCTGTTCGAGCAGGTCCAGCTTTGACCGGAGTTGCAACTTGTTTTACTTTTCCATAGCGTGGGTGATCAGTTTCAATGATCATTTCGCGAGCAATTGTGTGCGGTTCTACCAAGCTTTGCGCAACTGTATTAATCGGCCCGCATGGAATTGATTCGGCATAAAGTTTTGGCAGCCAGTAACTAACTTTTTGCGTAGCCAGAATTTCTTCAAGCATCGGAATCAAAACATTCTTATTCTTCAAACGTGCTGCAAAGTTAATAAATCGTTCATCTGTCGCTAGCTCTGGGCGATCAATCACCACAGTTAAGCGCTGCCAGAACTTCTCTTTGGCACATCCCACGATTAACCAGCCATCAGCTGCTTTGAATGCTTGGAATGGAACCAGTGATGGATGTGCAGAGTGGTGCGTGCGAACTGGCTCGAAGCCAGCATTTAGATGCCAGGCAGCTGGATAAGTAAGCATTCCGATTGCTGTGTCATACAAACTGACATCACAATCCATGCCGACACCGTCGCGACGGGCAGCATGCAGGGCAACTAATAATGAAATTGTTGATATCAAGCCACCTGAATAATCGACCATGGATAAGCCTGATTTAGTTGGTGGACCATCTGGCTCACCTGTTAGATCCATCCAGCCAGCTAAGCCTTGCAAAATATAGTCATAGCCAGGTTCTTGTGCGCGTGGACCAGTCATTCCAAAACCAGTTAGGGAGCAACAAACTATTTTTGGGTTGAGGTGTTTTAAGTCGTCATAAGTAATGCGCATCTTCTTAGGAACATCGCCGCGTAAATTGCTATAAACAACATCAGAGACTTTCACTAAATCTTCAAAGACAGCGCGGCCGGCAGGAGTATTCAAGTTAATCGAAATTGATCTTTTGTTGCGATTAAATGTTTCGAAGAACAGGGAATCTTCACCTTCGGCATAAGGTGGAACATATCGACCAACATCGCCACCAACTGAGGGATCTTCAACCTTAATTACTTCAGCCCCTAAATCAGCTAAATGAACGGTTGCAAATGGACCAGCGCCGTATTGCTCGACCGAAAGAATTCGCACATCGGCTAATGGCAACATGAAATTAACCTCTGACCAAACTTGGAATCATTTCGATAATTTGATTCTGAGCTTGGCGCACAGTTGCATTTTCTAGTCCATGTGTAGGAGGGCTCAACTTAACCGTATTAGCTAAGCCTTCGTAACGTGCAATCTTTTCGATGACTTCATCTGTATCTCCAGCGAGTGTTAATGCATCAACCATCTCGTCGGGAACCACATCACCTAGATCATCACTGGAAACGCCAGTACGGAACTTCTCGATAACGGCATTTTGCTGATCTAGCATTCCGTGGAATTCGAAGAAGTCGGCATATGTTTTAACGGTTGCATAGAAACCAATTAGTCCGGCTGCCCAACGTTTAGCTTGCTTGGCATCCTTATCAATCGCACATGCAGCTGATACGACAATATCTAGTTTGTCTTTATCACGGCCAGATTTTTCACGGCCTTCAGTAAGCCAAGGTCCCAACATTTCGCCAAGATACTTTGGTGAACACAGCTCATGTGAAATCCAACCATCGCCAATCTCGCCAGCTAGTTTTGTCATAAATGGACCCATGCCACCTAAATAAATTGGAATATTTGTTCGGGCAGGGGTGAAAGGACGAGTAAAGCCACGAATATCAATACGTTCAAATTCGCCTTCAAATGTCATGCGCTCACCTAGATGTGATTGCGCCATGATCTGTCGCACAATTGCAACAGTTTCGCGAATGTGCGCAACTGGCTTACCCCATCGGGCATTGTGCCAATCTTGATTTAGGCGTTCTACTCCACTTCCTAAACCAAGAATAAATCTTCCGTTGCTCATCTCATCTAGATCTAGTGCTTCAAGAGCAGTGATCAAAGGGCTGCGAGTAAATGCCAATGCAATTGCAGTTCCAACACCGATGGTTGATGTTCCGGCTGCCATAGCTGCTGCTGCGATTGTTGCACTGCGATGTAGTTCAGGAACCCAAACAACTTCGGCGCCAGCTTTCTCGGCTCGTTGTGCTGCATCAACTAACTCGGCGAGGGTTTCACCCCATGGTGCATAAGTTATTTTCAGACCCATGATTAAAACTCCTCACTTGGCAGCGGTTTCGAAGCCAGATAGTCTTTTCCACCTATTGAGA
>CAZFZK010000010.1:0-17489 GCA_964523605.1 uncultured Candidatus Planktophila sp.
TCTTAGGAACCTGTGTCTTCGGACGTGCGGGTTCAAGTCCCGCCTCCCGCACACAGCATTGTATTTTTCATTTCTCTTGGATTCATTAATCAGATGTTCACTTAAATCTAGATATTAATCTGCAAGTTGGGTTTAGCATTTAAACCATGAGCGATGAAAATAAGCAACCAACCGTTCTCTTTGTTTGCGTTCATAATGCCGGCCGATCGCAAATGGCGGCAGGTTTTATGACTTCGCTATCTGGCGGAAAAGTGCGAGTGCTTTCAGCTGGTTCTGCTCCTAAAGAAACAATTAATCCAGTTGCAATTGAAGCAATGGCTGAACTTGGAATTGATATTTCTCATGAGGTTCCAAAAATTCTGACCACCGAATCTGTGCAAGAATCCGATGTAGTAATCACTATGGGATGCGGCGACACTTGCCCATTCTTCCCAGGTAAGCGCTATGAAGATTGGGTTCTGGAAGATCCCGCAGGTCAAGGTATTGAACCAGTGCGCATTATCCGCGATGAAATCAAGCGTCGCGTAACTGAACTATTGGCCGAAATTATTTAATCGCTCTCACACTTTTTAAGTCTGCGCTCTATAGTTCAACTCTTAACCTTTATTCAGGAGAGTTGATATGAGCATCAAAGAGATTGCAGCTGCATACCGCCAAAGCACTGAAGCATTTGAAAAGTTTGTCGCCAGCATTCCGAGCGATCAACTTGATAGCAAACATCCGGATGGTTGGTCTGCGCGACAAGTAATTCACCACATGGCTGATTCTGAAGCGCAGTCATATGCGCGCATTCGTCGCTTAATTGCCGAACCCGAAGGAACCATCATTCAAGGTTACGACGAAAACGCTTGGGGAGATTCAGCCGTATTGGGTTACGCGACGCTACCAATTGATTTTTCGGTAAAGGTTTTTAGTGCTGTTCGTGCCTCATCGCTAATCATGATTGAACGATTAACAGATGCTGATTTATCAAAGTCTGGCCTACATTCAGAAAGCGGTCCGTTCTCAATTGAGAAATGGTGCCGTGCCTACACTGCTCACCCACTTGATCACATTGGCCAAATCGAGAAAGCTCTTCGAGGCGAGAACTAATCCGATTCGGTTTAGTTCACTTTAATGATTAGCCAGCTTAGAGAGCTACGTGCGCATGATGGTTTTACCTCGTTAGCGATTTCACGTTTCATATCTAACTTTGGAAATGGCTTATCACCAATTGCACTTGCATATGGCGTATTAAGTATTCCGGGCGCCGATGGCAGTGATTTAAGTTTGGTTATGGCCGCGCGGTTTGTGCCATTGATTGCGTTTATGTTATTCGGTGGTGTAATTGGAGATCGCTTTAAACGAAATCGTATTGTCGGCACTACTGACATAATTGGTTCGGTATTTACTGCCGTAAGTGCAATCGCATTTATTGCCGGTTTCCCATCTGTTTGGTTGCTTGCACTTATGGGCGCTCTTTTTGGCGTTCTAAATGCGCTCTGGTGGCCAGCTATGTCTGGTGTGATGCCAGAAATTTTGCCCAAAGAAAAACTGCAGCATGGCAACGCGGTGGTCGGTCTGATGACGAATATCGGTTTCATTGCCGGAACTTTGCTTGGTGGAATTGTCGTAACTCTTTATGGCTCAGGTTGGGCGCTACTAACTGATGCAATTACCTTCTTTATTGCAGGCTTGCTCGTGCTAAAAATAGATTTACCAGCGATGCCACCACGCGATAAGAATTCAGTCTTAAAAGATTTAAAGCTCGGCTGGATAGAATTTTCATCTCGTTCTTGGGTTGTAGCAATGGTGGTAACTTTTGCCGCCATTAACGCTTGCTTCGAATCGATGATGCAAGTACTCGGCCCTCTTGCTTTTGATAAAGGCGATAGTGGTCCAAGAAATTGGTCTTATAACTTAGCCGCACTAACCGTGGGCATGATGATCGGCGGAGCAGTTGCCTTTAAAGTTAAATTCTCAAGGCCACTTGCAATATCCATGGTGCTAATTGCCTTTTCATCACTCTGGGACTTTGCAATCGCAGCTGAATTACCCATTATTTTCCCAATTTTTGGCGCCTTATTTTCTGGTTTTGCTATCGAAATATTTATGGTCAACTGGAATACCTCGATGCAAAAACATATTCCTGAGCAATCATTCTCCCGAGTAGCTTCTTACGATGCTTTTGGTTCCTATGGAATTGCGCCGTTGGGCATTGTTATCGCTGGCCCAATTGCAGCCACAATCGGAGTTTCTAATGCGCTCTGGTGGACCGGAGGCATCACATGCGTTGTTGCTTTGCTCTCATTGTTCGTTAAATCTGTTCGCAACCTACGTTAGTTAAGCCTGACTAAGCCCAATTACTTCAATTAAAGAGTTAGGCTCTGCTTAAGTGAACTAGCCGAGAGTGAGCGCGCCCATGTCTATTCCTGTAGTGCCACCAAAGTTGCGCGGTTGGTTTCATTTAGGAGCAACTCCAGCAGTAATAATTGCATCGCTAGTTTTATTTATCCTTAGTCGCAACTCAGTCAAGTTTGCAATCGCTCTTTACTCGATTACGGCAATTCTGCTCTTTAGTGTTTCAGCGATTTATCACCGCGTGCCTTGGTCACCAGCTAAAAAGAAAATTTGGCGTCGCTGGGATCATGCAAATATCAATTTACTAATAGCTGGTTCCTATACGCCGTTCGCAGTTACTCTGCTAGAAGGTCGCGATCGCACAATTTTGCTTTCGGTAATTTGGACTGGTGCTTTGATTGGTGTTGCGGTTCGTGTCTTCTGGGTTGGTGCACCACGTTGGTTATATGTTGCTAACTATTTAGTACTTGGTTGGGTAGCAATTATTTACACGCCTCATCTTTATAAATCAGGTGGTTGGTGGGTAATCCTGCCAATTATTTTCGGCGGTCTGCTCTATTCGATTGGGGCGATTTTCTACGCACTTAAGCGGCCGGGCCGAGAGGCAAAATATTTTGGTTTTCATGAGCTATTCCACATCTTCGTACTAGCCGCGTGGATCTCCCAGTATGTGGCAATTTGTGTTGCCGTTTATAGATCCCGCTAATTGAGCCCATTTCTACCCTGCAATAGCGCTTTGTAAACCCCACTTTTAGGTATGGCTGTTTTGCTCTAATCTAAGCCTTCCGTAAGTGTTTAAAGAGCATAAAGAGGTAGCGATGGCCGAGAAGAACTCCTTCCTTAATTGGGTTGGATTTAAAGGCGAAGAGAGCAGTCAACCAAATTCGGTTGATCGTATTCGCGAGCTTGAAGCACAGTTAAATGATCTGCGCTCGCGTCGTGACATAACCACGCTATCTAAAGAAGAGTTTGAAATTCTGGCGACTGAAACTGCTATGACCATGATCAAGTCAGCGCAACTTCGTGAGGCGAAAGCCCAGGCTGCTGCCGATCGCTTAGTTACCGAAACAAATCGTGCAGCTAAAGATGCTCTAGAGAACGCCGAACAGAAAGCGCGTTCAGTTCTCTCTGGTGCCGAAACTCGTGGACGTAAGTATCTGCAGGCCGCTGAAAGCGAAGCTGAAGAATTAGTTTCTAAAGCAGAAATAGAAGCCGAAACACTATTCGAAAACAAAAAGCGTGAAATCAGTGCAATGGCAACTGCTGCACGTCGCGAAGGTGAACGAATCATTACCGAAGCAACCAGTGAAGTAGGCAGTTATCGTCAATGGTTGGCCAGCGTAATCTCCGAAGCAGAGCGACTTTATAAAGTTCAGACCCAATCATTAGATCAAGCTGAGAGTGCGATTCAGCAATCTCGTGCTCGCCTACAAAGCTCTTTCGAGCGGTTGGCACAATTACAAGAACAAGTTCTTCAGAATTTAAATGCTGATGACACAATTGTTAATCGTGGCCCTATTCGAGTTACTAGCGAGCGCACCAAAGTTGCGATTGAAGCTCCTAAGAAAGCCAAGTCAACTGCTCGTAAGCCTGCGAAAAAAGCAGCCGCTAAAAAATCGGCTTCCAAAAAACCAATCAAGAAAGCTGCTGCAAAACGTAAGTAGTTTCTTACTGATTACTAAATAGTTATGTCATCAAAAAAACGTGGGATTACCCATATCCCTGCGATTGATGGTTTGCGTGCTGTCGCCGTAATTGCCGTAATGCTTTATCACTTGGGCTTTTCCTGGATTCCCGGTGGATTTCTCGGGGTCGATCTATTCTTTGTAATTTCCGGCTATGTAATCACTCGCCTACTACTGGATTCAATTCAACGAAGTGGCGGATTAGATTTGCGGGCTTTCTATTTGGCACGCGTACGACGATTACTTCCACCGTTGCTCTTTATGATTTTTGGAACTGCAATTTTTGTTGGTATCTGGGCACCAGAAACCACTCGAAGATTAGTTAGTGATGCTCCGTTTTCGATTTTTGGGGGCATGAACTGGTGGTTGGTTTTTCGCCATACTGATTACTTCGAGGCAATTGGCCGCCCACCCTTGCTACAACACACCTGGTCACTGGCAGTTGAAGCACAGTTCTATTTAGTTTGGCCTTTGGTACTACTGCTAATTCTCAAATGGTTTGGCAAGAAACGAATTCCGGGGGCTGCGCTAGCAATTGCTGCCATCTCGGGAATTACGCTCTTTATAGTTTCACTCTCGCTCGATGCCGCAAGTAGTTCTCAAGTTAGCCATGTTTATTTTGGTACCGACACCCACAGTATTGGCTTATTCCTGGGGGCAGCTTTGGCAGTTAGCTGGATTCCACAAAATTTAAAGAGTGAAGTTTCACAGCGGGCTCAAGACTTTGTTGATGGCATCGGCGTAATTGGCTTCATCGGAATCTTGGGTGCTTTTCTTTTGATAAATGAAAGTGACGCAACCCTGTATCGCATAGCGTTTCCCTTGGCTGGAATTTTTGGTTGCGCAATTCTGACTTCAATCGTGCACCCGGCATCTCGCTTTGCGCCACTACTGCGCACCCGCACTTTGGTTTGGATCGGCGAGCGCTCATATGCAATTTACTTGTGGCACTGGATTGTTTTTCAGTTAACACGCCCAAGTGTTGATTTAGCTGGGCAAGATTGGGCGCTCTACACCGTACGTTTCTTAATAGTTTTGGCTCTAGCTGATATTTCATTACGGTTAGTTGAATTACCAGTTCGGTCCGGAGCTGTTGAATCATGGTTTCGTGGCATGAAATATCGCACTAAAAGAGTTCGGGTTCGACAAAAACTTTCTGTCGCAGTTGGCACAATCGCACTTCTCGCGGCAACGACTGCGATCAGTGCAAACGCTATTTCAGTTGCCGACCAAGAGGCTGCTGCACTTGAGAAAGAGTTAACTCAGGAACTTAAACCTTCAGCTAACAAGCCACCTGTGATTTCAAATGTTGGTCAGCCTGATCTATGGGTTACTGGCGATTCGGTAATTCTTGGTATTCGATATGAGTTGGGCGACTTGCGCAATATTGGTTTAATCAATGCTCGAGTTGGACGACAAGCACCAGAATTACTCGATGTACTAAAACATGACAAGTTATCTGTTGGTGATGCGCCAATTGTTTTCAATTTAGGAAATAACAACTCACTTAGCAGAGATCAGGTCGCCGCTGTTTTTGCTGAGGTAGCTAATCAAAGTCAGATAATTATTGTGAACACTGCCGTGCCGCGGCCTTGGCGCGAAGCTAACAATTCACTCATCGCAGAATTTGCAGCCGCTAACCCTCGTGCTCGAGTGGTCGACTGGGCTGCACTCTCGCAGAATCATCCAGAGTATTTCGCACCTGATGGTGTTCATCTAAGGCCTGCCGGTATCAAGGTCTATGTCGCTGCAATCATGGAAGCCTTAAACAAATAAGAGCCCTTATAAATAGAGTTAGAAATGAGAAAGACCCCGAGCAATTACTCGGGGTCTTTCTCATTAATTCTTTTTTAGTAATTGATTACTTGTATTGACCAGGCAATCCGAAAATCTTTGCTGGTGCAACTTGGCCATCAGAGTAAACGCTGGAAACTCGGAACTGAGTCCAACCGCCTTCGCTCTTAACCATTTCTAAAGTTGTTTGATCAGCAGGAACCGTAGCAACGCTCTGCCATGCTTTTCCATCTGGTGCGATTTCAACTAGGTAGCCAGTAAGACCGTCAGTTGCCGCAGGGGCAAACCAGCGCAATTTAATTCCATCAGCTGTACCGAGTGCGACAAATTTTGCAGGTGCTTCGATTGCTGCAACTGCTGCACCACTTGATGCTGATTCAGTTGGAGTAGCTGAAGCTTCGGCTGTTGTGCTTGCCTCAGCTGATGCAGTTGCAGTTGGTGTTGGTGCTGCGTCATCGTCTTTCGATGATGACTGTGACCAAACTACAAAAGCCAATAGAGCGATACCAACAATTACCGCCATTACAACGCGACTTGATGCGCCTTGTTGTGGCTTAGCAGCAGGAGTTGGTGTTGCTGGACGAACTGGTGCGGCAGGTGCTGCAGCACGAGGTGCCGATGAAGTAAAAGGAACTGCTGGAACTCTAACTGTTGCAGCAGAAGATCTCTTGGCAGCAGCTTTCTTAGCTACGCGCTTTTTTGGAGCCGCCTTCTTAGCAACAGCTTTTTTCGCGACGCGCTTCTTTGCAACTGCTTTCTTAGCAACTTTCTTTGCCGGCTTTTTAGCGGCAGCTTTCTTAATGGTTTTTTTCGCAGCTGGCTTCTTTGCAGCGGCTTTCTTTTTGGCTACAGCTTTTTTAGCTGCAGGCTTCTTAGCGGCAGCTTTTTTAGCTGGTGCTTTCTTTGTTGCTTTCTTTGTTGCTTTCTTAGCAACTTTCTTCTTTACAGCCACGTTAACTCCTTGGGTAGCGGTACGCGCGCAAGTAACGCACTCGGATAAGCCAAGGTTACCGCAGCGATTAGAGCATTTCTAAGACAAACGGGGCTATTGCTCTTAGCGATTTTCCGCGATGACTGATGGCATCTTTCTCGGAAGCGCTCATTTGTGCGCTGGAAATAGTTAATCCATCGGGTTGGAATAGCGGGTCATACCCAAAGCCATTCTTGCCGATCGGTTCATGGCCGATCGAGCCATAAAAACGCCCTTCTCGAGTGACTTCGCGGCCATCTGGCATAACCAGCGCCGTCACGCAAATGAAGTAAGCCGTTCTCTTGCCATCAGGAACATGTTTTAGCTCGTGTAAAAGTTTCGCGTTATTTGCAATGTCATCGCCGTGCTTTCCTGCATAGCGCGCAGAAAAGATTCCCGGTGCGCCATATAGAGCTTCAACGCAGAGGCCACTGTCATCTGCGATCGCAGGAAGTCCGGTTTCGGCGCAGATAGAGCGCGCCTTAAGGAGTGCGTTCTCTTCGAAAGTATCGCCGGTTTCATCGACATCACTGGTTTCTGGAAATTTCTCAAGTCCAAGTAAGCGAATGCTTCCGGGTGCTAACTCATCGAGGATGCGTCGGAATTATTCGATCTTGCCCTTATTGCGCGTTGCTAAAACTAAATCTTTCAACGTTGCTCTCCTAGCCACATTCTATGAAGATGTTTTCTTAACTTCTTAATTGGGGCAATTACTTGGCCAAAGCTGCAGCTTGCTGCTTTCCTAAATCTTTGCAACCGGCAACGGCTAAATCTAATAATTGATTTAGCAAGTCACGATCAAAAGGCACACCTTCGGCAGTTCCCTGCACTTCAATAAATCTGCCATCGCCACTGCAAACAACATTCATATCAGTATCTGCGCGCACATCTTCTTCATAACAAAGATCAAGCATTGGGACTCCACCAACAATACCAACACTTACTGCGGCGACGGAATCAGATAATGGATTTGCAGTCGCTTTAATGTGACCCTGACTCTTTGCCCAATTGATGGCATCAGCTAATGCAACATATGCACCAGTGATTGCAGCAGTGCGAGTTCCACCATCTGCTTGTAAAACGTCGCAGTCAATCACGATGGTGTTTTCACCAAGTTCTTTAGTGTTAATCACTGCTCGCAATGATCGTCCTACTAAACGTGAAATCTCTTGCGTACGACCACCTAATTTTCCTTTTACGCTCTCGCGATCAGAACGTGTGTGAGTCGCACGAGGCAACATTGCATATTCTGAAGTAACCCAGCCAGTACCGCTGTCTTTTAACCAACGTGGAACACCTGGCGAAAACGAAGCTACGCAAAGAACGCGGGTTTTGCCAAACTCAACTAATACTGAGCCCTCGGCATGATCAAGCCAGTTGCGAGTGATCTTAATTTCGCGCAGATCGGTTACTGCGCGGCCATCATTACGTGTGGTTGTCATCATTTCCTCAGCTGTCTTTCGTTTTGGTTGGTGAATATTTAGGTTTGTGGAATTTTCTTTAAACTCAAGTTAAAGACTGGTGTTCGACTTGACCAACTTCTGGACCAAGAAAACGTCGTGCTAGTGCTTCAAAAGCTGCTGCGTCGCCTGTTGCCAGAAAGCGATGTGTCGCTGGAGTGCTGGTATCTGTACGCAATGAATCACTCTCAACTAAAATTCGATAAAGATCTTTAGCAGTTTCTTCAGCACTGGAAACAAGTGAAACGTTATTACCCATTACATAAGAAATCACACCAGTTAGTAATGGATAGTGAGTACAACCTAAAACTAAAGTGTCTACGTCGGCTTTCATTACTTCGGCCAAATATTCTTTAGCAATTTTTGTAATTTCAGTACCAGATGTTTCGCCTCGTTCGACGAACTCAACAAAACGAGGACAAGCAATTGAAGTGATTTCTAGATGAGGCGCTGCAGCGAAAGCATCTAGGTATGCGGCCGAATCAATAGTTGCTCGAGTTCCGATTACGCCAATGCGACCTGAACGACTTGCCGCAACTGCGCGACGTACGGCCGGTTGAATTACTTCAATTACTGGAATCGAATATCGCTCGCGAGCATCGCGCAACATGGCAGCACTTGCTGTATTACACGCGATCACAATTGCTTTCACGCCTTGCTCTACTAGAAAATCCATTAACTCAAGAGAAAACTCACGAACTTCGGCTAACGGGCGAGGTCCATATGGTCCGCGAGCCGTATCGCCGATGTAAAGAGTGGATTCGTTCGGTAATTGATCAAGAATGGCCCGCGCCACTGTTAATCCGCCAACGCCAGAATCAAAGATTCCGATCGGCGCGTTACTCATGTGTTGAAGTCTAACGGGCGAGATGAAAAGAGCGGCAATTCTTCCCTTATGCCTAGACCTTTAAGGCCAAACTTTTATGCCCAAACTCTTAAGCCCAAACTTTTATGCCCAGAGTTGCGTATCTAGCCCTTCGGCCGCTTGCTCACTTGCGGCGCCATAAATACCAGTAGATAAGTATTTCCAACCTGCATCGCAGACAATAAAGGCGATATCAGCCGATTTTCCAGCTGCGATAGCTTCATTACCTAAGGCAAGTGCTGCGTGCAAAATTGCACCTGTTGAGATTCCCGCAAAAATTCCTTCAACTTCAAGCAAATCTCGTACTCGTCGCACTGAATCTTCAGCACCCACTGAAAAACGTCTAGTTAATACTGATGCGTCATAAAGCTCTGGCACAAAACCTTCATCGATATTTCGTAATCCATAAACAACTTCGCCATATCGAGGTTCGGCAGCAATTATTGCAATGTCTGGATTTTGTTCGCGCAAATATTGGCCAGCACCCATCAAAGTTCCGGTGGTGCCCAATCCCGCAACAAAGTGGGTAATTGTTGGCAAATCTTTCCAAATTTCAGGGCCAGTACCGCGGTAGTGCGCCTCAGTATTTGCCGGATTTCCGTATTGATAGAGAAAAACCCATTCAGGATTTTGCCCAGCTAATTCTTTTGCAACACGTACTGCCTCATTTGATCCACCGGCAGCAGGGGATGAAATTATTTTTGCGCCCCACATTTCAAGAAGCTGCCTACGTTCCGGGCTAGTGTTTTCGGGCATCACACAAATTAATTTATAACCGCGGACTTTTGCTGCCATCGCCAAAGAGATTCCGGTGTTGCCACTTGTTGGTTCCAGAATTGTGGCACCAGGTTTTAATAAACCCTCTCGTTCAGCAGCATCGATCATTGAAATAGCTGTGCGATCTTTTATTGAACCAGTTGGGTTTCGATCTTCCATTTTCGCCCATAGCCGCACATTTGGTGCAGGTGAAAGGCGCGGTAAACCAATTAGCGGAGTGTGTCCAACTGAATCTTCGAGTGAATCAAAGCGAGCCATTACTAGCCACCAGCGACAGCAGGCAAGATGGTGATTGAGTCACCGCTCTTTAATTGCGCAGTTAAAGAACCGATGAATCTCACATCTTCATCGTTTACATAAATATTAATGAAACGACGCAATGCGCCATTTTCAAGTAGGCGATCAGCTAGTCCTGGGTATTGAGCGTCTAAATCTGCAATCACCGCAGCAAGGTCAGCGCCGGTTGCAGAGACTAACTTCTGCTCTTTTGTGAAAGGGCGAAGAATAGTAGGGATACGTACTTCAACAGTTGCGCTCATGTCTTAATTCTCTCTGGTAATTGGTATTGATACAAATTGAAAACGAATAAAATTATTTGGTGTAAATCTATAAATATTTAAGGAATGAATTCGACGGGCTCTTCGGTAACTACTCCATCAATTATTCGATAAGAACGAAATTCAGTTGCAGGTGCAATCTCTTCGCGGGTAGAAACTAAAACATAATGAGCACCAGGTTCGCCGGCATAGGAAATATCGGTGCGAGATGGATACGCTTCAGTTTCAGTATGCGAATGATAAATAACAATAATTTCTTCGTCATTGTCATCGACTTCGCGATACAGAGCTAATAGATCTTTAGGATCAAATTCGTAAAAAGTTGGCGATGCTGCTGCATTGAACATGGGCTTTAGTCGTTCGGCTTTGCCGTTGCGACCGATGATTACCCCACAAGCCTCATTCGGGTATTCAGCTCTAGCTTGGGCCAAGATTGCATCGGCCATTTCTTGTGGGACTCGCAACCCGCTTGCAGCACACATGTCCGTTTTTGTCCCTTTTTTGATAGTAACTCAGATATCTCAAAAAACTCGTGATATCCCTCTGAAATAACTCCAGATCGATGAAAAATAGTCTACCTGCCAAGAAAAATTTAAAAAAGTTGCGAATCAGTCGCATTTATTCTTGCGAAAAGCCTAATTCAGGCGCACCATTTACCTTGGTTCGAATAAAACTTCGGAATCCAGACGAGACTTTCATATGATTTCTCGTACGGTGACCAGGTATGTATGCGAACGCCAGCCTCGCCCGAGGTCTGGTTTTACAAAGCCCCACGGAGGCTTAATTAGATGATTAATCTAGACTCAAACCAATGGAACCTCGTTTATAACGTATTTTCATTCGGTTTAATCTCAATGCTCGCTTGCACCGTGTACACACTTGTGTCACAAGCTCGAGTATTGCCTAAGTACCGCAACGCTCTTGTAATGTCATCAATGGTTACATTCATTGCTGGATATCACTACTGGCGTATCTTCAACTCATTCGATCACGCATCAACCGGAATGGCCGTTAAGGTTTCTGGCGATCAAGGTGCTTTCAATGAGGCATACCGTTATGTTGACTGGCTACTAACTGTTCCTCTACTTCTAGTTGAAGTTATTGCAGTGCTTGCACTTGCAAAGGAAGTTTCAAAGTCACTCATCACTCGTTTGGTTCCAGCTTCAGCTGCGATGATCGCACTTGGTTACCCAGGTGAAATCTCAAACGACCAGAACACACAGATTCTTTACGGTGTTCTATCAACACTTCCATTCCTATACATCCTTTACGTACTATTCGTAGAGCTTGGTAAGTCACTAGATCGTCAACCAGAAGGTGTTGCAGCAACCGTTGGTCGCTTGCGCCTACTTCTAATTGCGACATGGGGCGTTTACCCAGTTTCATACATCCTTGGTATGGGCGAAGGAATGGCTTCAGCAGAACAATTCGTTGGCGTACAGGTTGGTTACACAATCGCTGACGTACTAGCTAAGTGCGTATTCGGTCTTACAATTCTTAAGATCGCTCGCATGAAGTCAGCTGCAGAAGGCATGAAGGAAGATCACTAAGTTATAAATTGCAAGTTTAATCTTGCAGGAGGGAAGGCGGGAAACCGCCTTCCCTCCTTTTTATATTTAGAGCAAGTTTTAATTTATTCAGATTAGAATTGAATTACTAACCGGTTGAAAGGAAAACTTAAAATTATTAATAACTACCGCATGTGGGCCTACGCCCTAATAGCAACTGGTTGTATCAACTGGAGCTACCAGCGAGGCGAAGCAGGCGTCATAACCAAGAGCGCATTTGTGGTTATTCCTGGTCTGATCCTTATTGCGATCACTTTCAATAAAACCATGGCTGCGAAGTTAGAGACTAAAGCAGCTAAGTATTTCTGGGGCATTGTGGGTGGGCTCGCTCTGATTTTTGCCTTTATTAATTAAGTTACTTTTCGTTTAGGCGAATTTTGAAATATTCCCAAGCCGAAATAGTCAGCAGAATCATAGAAAAACCAAAGAGTAAATCCTCAATTGGCGCCCCTGCTAGTCGCTGACCAATTATTTCAGTATCTGAGTACATCACTATTTCATTCGAGGTAAGCCACCAATTAGTGAGTAATTGAAAAGGCAAAATCAAGAAATAAGTTAGCCAGAATATTCCTCTAGTCATCATTCGAGATTTGAACAGAAATAAATCTAGGACGACTGCTACAAATACCGCATTCAGTGCGATGTCAGAGTAAATCATTGGATTCCTCTTTTTCTTTACCCCAACCAGTTAATTTAACTAAGGCCAAATAGGTAAGAACTGACATCAGTGGCACGATAATGAAAAACAAAACCTCTTCAATTGGCAGCTTGCCTAAGAGTTTTATTCCCAGAATCTGATTTGGGTCAAAAAACCAACTTCCTTTGCTTACGGCCCAAAAATCCCAAATCAAATAGATAAAGAGAATTAGAGAGTCAGTCAAAAGGAATAACTTAAATTTTTTGGAGAACTGCAATTTGAATCCAAAATTTACGCCGACGGCGCATATGGCGACGAAAATTAAGACGTACGAGTAATGCAGATTTTCCACGCCTAATCCTCTCGCAATCCCCTCAATTTGAGCCTAATCTATAGCCATGAACCAGACTCTTTTTAGAATTTATCAAGGGGCCGGTCAATTTTCTAGAGTCATGGCAGCGATTGCGGCTCTTCTTTTCGCGGTACTTCGACTGACTGACTTTGAGATCTCGATGAAAGCGCAAATAGCTCTTGCCGTTATTGCGCTAGCCATTGGAATCCCCCATGGAGCTATTGATCATTTGATTACTATCCCCCGTGACTCAACCAAAAAATTCACATTATTCATAGCGATATACACCTTAATTGCCATCTTGGCAGCTCTGGCAATTGCACAATGGAATTTGGTTGGCTTTCAACTTGTAGTTCTGATGAGTGCACTGCATTTTGGATTTGGCGATTCGGCATATGCCAATGAAAGCCGAACTTCGGCCAATAGCAATGGCTACTCGAAAGTTGCTTTAGTTAGCTATGCGATTCCAGCTGGCTTCTTGCCGGTAGTTCTACCGCTAACTGATAGAAGAACTCTTGATGTGCTTGAAGAACTAAATCCAACATTAATTAATTGGGCTGGCACGTTTACCGAATTTCTGAGGAATTCCACTTTAACTCTGGCGGTTATTTCTATATTGCTTTTGCTGACAACAAAGAATTATTCACTCACGATTGACTTAGTTCTATTGCTGGCACTTTCCTTCATTGCGCCACCGTTAGTCGCTTTTGCGGTCTATTTTGGATTCTGGCATGCAATTCGACATACCGCACGATTAGTTCCTAAATTGACATCTGCCTTAATAAAGGTTCAAACCGCAAAACCTCTAGCTGGTTTTTTTGCCGCAGTCATACCTGGTCTTTATGCAATTCTAGGAATTTTTCTAATTGGTATTTTCTTTGTTGCCAAAGGCAGTACAGATATTTCCAGTGATTTCCTCTGGATAATTTTGGTAATCATCTGGGCACTTACTGTTCCGCACATGGCAACCACAGCGAAATTTGATCTGCAGGCCTTTAAGAACTCGCTTCGTCCATAAGCGCTTGTACTAAAGTCTCTTGTAACCAACCTAGCCAGGTATAAACGGCATAAACAGCTCGCATTGGATCATCTGGCGCCAGTAATTCAAGATCTTCCGGTGAATTTTGATCAACTTTAAGTCGCACGCCAAGTGCCAGTCGCACATCATTTAAGCCACCAAGCCAAGCTTGCGCATTCTCAAAATCTAGAACTACATCGCCATCAGTTGCACTTAACAAAAGCATTCGGATTGACATTGCATGAGCGCGCTTCTTATCGCGCAAAGTGCTTTCCGTATAGCGTCGAAATTCTGCGGCATCTACCCCATCTTGATATGCATTTGGCAATAAGCGCAATAAAACTTCATCATCAGGTGGTGAATCGTGAGTGGTTATGCCAACCATCGCAGCAAGTGGATCTTCATTTGCGTGGTCATGTCGTTCGGCCAAAATTTCAATAATTTGTTGTACCAAATTAACCAGCACTTCGCGTTCAGTTTCAGCAAAGTTGGCGATATAGGTATCAGTTCCGTGTCTAAGAAAGCCTTCTGTGGGTGTCATTAAATTTGATCCTCGCGGGCAAGTGTTGCCCAAAGCCCATATTCATGAAGTCGTTGAACGTAACGCTCCATTTCTTCGCGGGCACCTTTGGCAACAATCGATTTACCTTCATTATGTACTTGCAACATTAATTCAGTTGCTTTCTCTTTTGAAAAACCAAAGACGGTCATGAATACATAAGTTACATAGGTCATTAAATTAATTGGGTCATCCCAAACTACAACTACCCATGGGCGATCAGAAGTAAAGATTGCGCTAATCTCGGCAGCAGTTTCCTCGGAAACTGTTGGCTGCGCTTTTAACTTACCCATAACCCAATCATTTCATCTCGAAACACATTCTTAGGCATTGGACTAGCTAACAACTACGATCTAATTACGGCTATCTGATCACAAGTGCAAATGGAGCTGAGGTCGATTCGCTCGATTCGGAGCTGTTAAATACCAATACTCGATAGCTATAAATGCCACGAATTGGTTCAGTTTGGGTCAACTCGGCACTATTTCCGGTCAGTGGCACTAGAGAAACCGTGTTCCAAACCTTTCCATCAAAGCGACGTAGAGCCACCTGTGTTCCGGGCGTTCCTGGCCCCACTGTCACAATTACCTTAAATGCTGATCCAGCTTTTGCTGAAGTAGGAGCATTTATATTTACTCTTGGATTAATCGTTACTGAAATTTCTGGGCTTAATCCTGCACCACGATCCCAACTGCCATCGCTGGTGATTCGTAATTTTCCAGACTTAGCTAAATAAAGTGATGTCGCAACTGAGCCAGCTTCGTTAGTCACTGACTTTCCAATTTGGCGCCAAGTACTTTCGTCAAAACCTTTAAACTCTAAGGAGATAGGCAGTCCAGGCAAAATTGTTTTGTCTTTTAAATTGGCTTGGCCAGTTAGATTGATTAATGAGCCGTATTTCACTGCGATCTGATCGGTTGCAAGTGAAAGAGAAACTTCATCTGGTGCGATGGTTAGAGCTGTTGCACGAATGCCATCAGTGGCGCTTTGTTCTTCCATTCCTATAGTCCACTCGGCTAAACCACCTAGCCGATACTTAGCAACTAGTTGAGCACGAGCTAAGTAGCTGGCTGGATTTTGATACCAAGCGGTGCGAGTTGCCGTGCAAGAGGTTGCTTGGCCGCTGGCATTATTTCCGTTATAGGTTTTTTGATATGTGAATGTGGCTTCTTGGTATTGCTCGTTGTAGATAGGTGTAACACCATAAGTTGACGCCAACGTGGCTGCGTTGCGCATAATAAAAGTAGCTGCCTTAGCAGTAGTTGAAACTACTTTCGAAACATTAGCTGGGCAGATGCCATCTACTTTGGTCACCCAATCTCTGCCGTAACCAGCTAGACCGACATAGACCTTCGTCGCTGGCATTACTGAGATCGCGTATTTAACTGTGCGTTCTACCCAAGAGATTGGCCCAATCGGACCTGGTTTTCCCGTTGAATAGTCATAGGTCATGATGCGCAATCGATCTATATATTCCGCAATCTCGGCCCATGCGTAAACGGTGTAGCCCTTCTGTTTTTCGGTTAGCGCAAAATGAACTGGGGCGGTCACCGAAAGAATTTTGCCTTTTTCGTGTAAAGCAGCACTTAACTCTTTAACGAAAAGTATCCAATTTGGTTTTGTAGTTGGCCATGATGCGGTGCCATCAACAAAAGCAAAACCTTCAAAATCTAGATCAATACCATCAAAATTCTTACTCATAACTAAATCAATAATTGATTTGATGATGATTGTTCTATCGCTACTTTTTGCGAGCAGTTTTGAGAGCACTAATTTGTCAGTGCCATCAGTAATTGTGGGAATAATTTTAAATCCAGCATTTCGCATAGTTGATAGCGGGACCTCAATTGCAACACTTGGATTTCCCGGTGTGTATAAATCTAAAATATATGGGGCTTTGGTTTTAGCGTTGACTTTCAGGGTGTACCAAAATGGCATAACTTCATTGATCAAGTCAGCATTAGCTACTGCAGTTGGCAGCGATACATTCATTCCGTAATAAGGAATCCAGCCGCTTAATATCTTACGTGGAGCAGGCTCTGCGTTTGCGTTAGGTAGCAATTGAGATGCCAGAGCGATTGCAACAATTATTGCCATTGATCTGGGTACTAATCGAGAAATCAAGGCAGAGCTAAATGAACGGCGAGTTAACGCCAGTAAATTGAGCGTGTATTTCTGCATATGTTTTTTAGTTTCAGTTAGAGTTAGCATCTCAGGTAGCGTTCAAATCTTAACGAAATTTCGCTAATACCTCCTGAAATGAGAGCGAGAAACCCTGATGCTGAAGAAATTAGCAGTTGAATTCTTCGGAACTTATCTTTTGGTTATTGCAGCAACTGGCGTAATTATCTCGCAAGATGTGTCTTTCATAGGAATAGCAGCGTCGCCAGCTCTTGCCGTAATGATCATGATTCTGACACTCGGGCATTTCTCAGATGTACATCTAAATCCAGCTGTTTCACTGGCATTTTTAATCCTTAAAAAGATTTCGCCAAAGACTTTTATAGCCTATGTTGGTTGGCAATTGGTTGGCGCTGCTTTTGGTGCTTTAACACTTCAAGCGATTTATACCCAGAAAGTTGCGGCCGAAGTTAAAAATGGTATCCCTGCTATGTCACCGCAAGCTACTTATTTAACCGGATTTGCACTTGAGTTGATCATGACCGCAATTTTGGTATTGGTAATTCTTCTGATGACGCAGGATAAGGCAAATAAAAATGCTGCTTCGGCACCAATTGCGATTGCGCTAACCATATTTGTATTGATCTTAATAACTGGACCAATTGAAGGAACCGGCATTAACCCAGCACGTTGGTTTGGTCCAGCACTTGCTGGCGGTTATTGGGATAACTGGACTATCTACACAATCGCACCAATGCTGGGAGGCGCACTAGGTGCTTATAGTTT
>CAZFZK010000011.1:0-17166 GCA_964523605.1 uncultured Candidatus Planktophila sp.
AAGACCTGCGCGAGTACGGCGAATTGCTTGTGACAACGCCTTGATAGCTTGCTCTTGTCCGATAACGCGCTTGTGAAGTTCATCTTCCATGCGCAGCAAACGAGCAGTTTCTTCTTCGGTTAACTTAAATACTGGAATACCAGTTGCGATAGATAGAACTTGAGCGATCAGTTCTTCATCAACTTCAGTTATCTTGTCGAGGTCAGTAGCTTTCCAATTCTTTTCGGCTTCAGCTTTCTCGGTCGAAAGAGTTTTTTCCAGATCGCGGAAAGATGCGGCCTTTTCAAAATCTTGGCCATCGATTGCGGACTCTTTTTCTTTACGAGCAGCAGCGATCTTGTCGTCGAACTCGCGTAATTCGGCAGGTGCGGTCATGCGCTTAATGCGCAAACGTGAACCGGCTTCATCAATTAAATCGATTGCCTTATCTGGCAAGAAACGATCAGAAACATAGCGATCGGCCATATTTGCAGCTGCCGCTAGTGCACCATCTGTAATAGATACACGGTGGTGGGTTTCGTAGCGATCGCGCAAACCTTTAAGAATCTCAATTGTGTGAGCGACAGATGGTTCTTTAACTTGAATTGGCTGGAAACGACGTTCAAGTGCGGCATCTTTTTCAAGGTGCTTACGATATTCATCGAGTGTGGTTGCACCAATTGTCTGTAGCTCACCGCGAGCAAGCATTGGCTTTAAAATACTGGCTGCATCGATTGCGCCTTCGGCAGCGCCTGCGCCAACCAAGGTATGAATTTCATCGATGAAGAGAATGATGTCACCGCGAGTTTTAATCTCTTTAAGAACTTTCTTCAAGCGCTCTTCGAAATCACCACGGTAGCGAGAACCAGCAACTAAAGCGCCTAAATCAAGTGAGTAAAGTTGCTTATCTTTAAGGGTTTCAGGCACATCGTTCTTCACAATTGCTTGTGCTAAACCTTCGACAACAGCCGTCTTACCAACACCTGGCTCGCCAATTAAAACCGGATTGTTCTTGGTGCGACGAGAAAGAACTTGCATAACACGTTCGATTTCTTTTTCGCGACCAATAACTGGATCAAGTTTTCCTTCGCGTGCCGCTTGAGTTAAGTTGCGGCCGAATTGATCAAGCACCAAGGATGTTGAAGGAGTTCCTTCAGCTGGTCCATTAGCTGCGACCGCTTCTTTCCCTTGATAGCCAGAAAGTAATTGAATAACTTGTTGACGCACGCGATTTAAATCAGCGCCGAGTTTTACTAATACTTGAGCAGCCACGCCTTCGCCTTCGCGGATTAGTCCCAGCAAAATATGTTCGGTACCGATGTAGTTGTGACCAAGTTGCAACGCTTCGCGAAGTGAAAGTTCGAGAACTTTCTTGGCACGCGGTGTAAATGGAATGTGACCACTAGGTGCTTGCTGACCTTGTCCAATAATTTCTTCAACTTGTGCGCGCACGGCTTCTAGTGAAATGCCCATGCCTTCCATCGCTTTCGCAGCGACGCCTTCGCCTTCATGAATAAGTCCAAGCAAAATGTGCTCGGTGCCGATGTAATTGTGATTGAGCATGCGTGCTTCTTCTTGGGCTAAAACAACAACCCGGCGGGCACGATCGGTAAAACGCTCAAACATGGGCGGCACTCCTTCTATTCGTATCTCGCTAAGCCTAATGCCCGAGGGGGCAAGCTCGCGAGGCGGGTTTTACGCTGGAAAAAACCACTAGATATGCCACTTACAACCAAGATGAACCCCAATTTATGCCCTGCGGCAGGCGGGAAAACTGGCTCGGATTTAGAGGATTTTCAGCATTCGGGTGTTGCCCAAAGTGTTTGGCTTTACCGATTCTAGGTCGAGGAATTCAGCCACACCTGAGTCATATGACTTAAGTAATTGAGCGTAGACCTCGGGCTCAACTGGGGTGCCCTGAATTTCTTGGAACCCATGCCGTCCAAAGAATTTAGTTTCAAAAGTTAAACAAAAAATTCTAGACAACCCGAGTTCGTAAGCGCGCTTAATAATATTTTCTAGAATCTGATTTCCGATTCCTTTTCCACGCAACTTTTCTGAGATCGCAACTGAGCGAACTTCAGCTAAATCTTCCCAGAGCACGTGCAGTGCACCGCAGCCAACGACATGGCCATCTTCAACTGCGACCATAAACTCTTGAACGCTCTCGTAAAGTGTGACCGTTTCTTTTTGCAGCATGCGACCGTCGGATGCAAAGTTTGCAATCAAACTATGAATACCTTTAATGTCACTTGTGCGAGCTGGTCGAACTTCGATCATTACTCAAGCTCCGGCTTAACTAACGGGAACAAAATTGTTTCGCGAATACCAAGGCCAGTAAGTGCCATTAGCAATCGATCTACACCCATGCCCATTCCACCCATTGGTGGCATTCCGAATTCCATGGCGCGCAAGAAATCTTCATCCACTTGCATCGCTTCGACATCGCCTTTAGCGCCAAGACGAGCTTGTTCAACTAAGCGATCCCGTTGAATTACTGGGTCAATAAGTTCAGAGTATCCGGTTGCTAATTCGAATCCTTCAACATATAGATCCCACTTTTCAGCAACTCCTGGAATTTCGCGATGTGCGCGAACTAAAGGCGAAGTATCCACTGGGAATCCCATTACGAAAGTAGGTTCGATTAATTGATCTTTCGCAACATGTTCAAAAATTTCTTCGGCTAACTTGCCGGCAATCCAAGCTGGATCTACTTTAATTCCCAACTTAGTCGCAATGCGTTTTAGATCTTCCATCGGAGTTAGTGCAGTTACGGTTTCACCGGAACCTTCAGAAATCGCGTCATATAGTGATATCTCACGCCATTTTCCGCTGAAATCTATTTGGCGACCATCTTGATGAGTCACGGTTAACGAGCCTGCCACGGCCATTGCAGCGTTTTGAATGAGCTTCTGGGTTAGCTCTGCAATTGAACGCCAATCTCCGAATGATTGATAACTCTCGATCATCGCGAATTCTGGCGAATGAGATGAATCTGCTCCTTCGTTACGGAAGTTGCGGTTAATTTCAAATACTCGTTCGATGCCACCAACGACACAACGCTTTAGGAATAGTTCTGGTGCAATGCGCAAGAAAAGATCCATGTCATAGGCATTGCTAAAAGATTTGAATGGGCGAGCTGCAGCGCCACCATGTTGTACTTGCAACATTGGAGTTTCAACTTCGATGAAATCTAACTCGTGAAAAGTTTGGCGCAATGAACGCATTACTGCAGGTCTCATGCGGGCTGTTACCCGTGCCTCAGGGCGCACAATTAAGTCCACATAACGCATGCGAACTCGAGTTTCCTCGGAAAGAGGATTATGTTCATTAGGCAGCGGGCGCAAAGATTTCGAAGCTAGTTGCCACGAATTAGCTAAGATCGAAAGCTCGCCGCGCTTAGATGTAATTATTTCACCAGTCACGCTAACAATGTCACCAAGATCAACTTGAGATTTCCAGGCCGAGATTGAATCTTCGCCAACTTTGTCTAGTGAGAACATGGCTTGTAGTTCTGTGCCATCACCTTCACGCAAAGTAGCAAAGCACAATTTTCCAGTATCGCGCTTAAAAATTATGCGACCAGTCAAACTTTCGATTTCACCCGTTGCGGTATCGGTTTCTAGTCCTTGGTACTTAGTGCGAATTTCACTCAATGTTTTTGTACGTGCTACGGCAACTGGATATGGCTCAATACCTTGGGCAATTAAGTCAGCCCGCTTTTCGCGTCTGATTCGGAGTTGCTCGGGTAGGTCATCACCGATTATTGGAGTCTGCTCGCTCATAAGAAGTGCAGTCTAACTGCTACTGATTGCGCTCGTGAATCAGACGCAAACCGATCAACGTTAGATCTGGTTCATGTTCATCAATAGTCTCAGAAACGCCCAAAATTAAGGGTGCCAGACCGCCGGTCGCAACAACAGTTGGTGTATCGCTGTAGCTCTGCGCGAGTTCTTCAGTAATGCGATTTACCAAGCCATCGACTTGGCCCGCGAAGCCATAAATTGTTCCGGATTGAAGTGCTTCGACAGTATTTTTGCCGATAACAGATTTAGGTAGCACTAATTCGACTTTGCGAAGTTGTGCAGCTCTAGCAGCTAAGGCCTCAACTGATATCTCAATTCCAGGAGCAAGAGCGCCACCCAAGAATTCGCCGGTCGGTGAAACCACGTCAAAATTAGTTGAGGTACCAAAATCTACAACGATTGCTGGTCCACCAAATAAAGTGTGAGCAGCTAACGTATTTACAATTCGATCTGCGCCAATTTCTTTTGGATTGTCCACTAAAAGTGGAACGCCGGTTTTAATCCCTGGCTCAACTATCGTGGTTGGCACATCCTCAAAATAATCGGCAATCATGCGACGTAACTCGCGAAGGGTTGCCGGCACTGTGCTGCAAATTGCTAAT
This sequence comes from uncultured Candidatus Planktophila sp., assembly GCA_964523605.1. Lineage (GTDB taxonomy): Bacteria > Actinomycetota > Actinomycetes > Nanopelagicales > Nanopelagicaceae > Planktophila. Next base: position 4,388 of record CAZFZK010000011.1, read on the forward strand.
CCAGTTAAGTCATACTCTGAAACTAGCGCCTCGTATTGCAACCAAAGTTCATCGGCAGTATTTCGAGGGTCAGTCTTTACTCGCCAGGACTGAGTTAAATTCTCACCTTCGAAAATTCCCAACACAGTATTTGTGTTACCAACATCTACAGTTAACAACATGGCTATTTACTCCTTACGTCGAGGCCGATATCGAAATTCTTTGCCGAATGTGTGAGAGCACCAATGGCTAAATAATCAACGCCAGTTTCGGCATATGAAAGAGCTAAATCAAGTGTGATGCCGCCGGATGCTTCTAATTTTGTTCGACCAGCGACCAGTGAAACCGCTGCGCGACATTGCTCAGGTGTCATATTGTCTAGCAAAACCAGATCAGGATTCAGCGGCAATATTTCGGCTAACTGATCCAAAGTATCGACTTCAATCTCGATTGGTGCTGATGGAAATGCGCTGCGGACAGCGTTAAATGCCGCTTTCACGCCACCAGCAGCAGCGATGTGATTATCTTTAATCAGCGCTGCATCCGATAATGACATTCGATGATTTGTTCCGCCACCCATTCGAACCGCGAACTTCTCTAACTCGCGCCATCCTGGTGTTGTCTTTCGGGTATCTCGAACCTGGCATTTGCTTCCGGCTATCGCCTTAACCCAGTAACTGGTCAAAGTAGCAATACCCGATAAATGACCTAGGAAATTCAGCGCGGTTCGCTCAGCCAATAAAATTGCTCGAGCATTTCCGGAAACTCGAATCAGTACATCACCGGCGCTTACTAGAGCGCCTTCCTTTACTAGAACTTCGATTTCGGAAACGCCGACTTCAGTTAGAACTAACTTAGCCATTTCGATGCCAGCAACTACACCTGACTCACGAGCTACAAATTCTGCTTGCAATTTGGCATCGGCAGCAATAGTTGCAACTGAAGTTACATCGACTCCCCCAGCCAAATCCTCGGCTAGAGCTGCTTTAACTAATTCGTGATTAATCATTTGTTGACCACCTGTGCATACTCAGTTACCCAATTCCCAACTTGATCAATTTGTTGCACAATTCTTTTCTCCCAAGTTGTGCTGGTCTCTGGAAAATCTTCACGCCAATGTGAGCCACGCGTTTCTTGCCTAATTAAAGCGGCTCGCAAAATTGTCTGAGCTAATTGAAATAGATTAGTTGTTTCCCATGCATCGACCTGTGGCGCATCACTATTTCTTGTTTCTAATCTCGACAAAGTGTTGCTGGTTTCAATAAGAGAATCTGCTGAACGCAAAACGCCAGCACCACGGCTCATTGCTGTTTGCAAGTCTTTGCGAACTGCTGGATCAAGTAGAAAAGCCTGACTGTTATTTTCAACTGGTTCTGATTCGGCTGGCAGATTTGCCGCAATATCAGCTGCAATTCGAGCACTGAAAACTAGGCCTTCTAGGAGTGAATTTGATGCTAAACGATTGGCGCCATGAACTCCAGAGCAAGCAGTTTCACCGCATGCATATAAACCAGGAATACTGCTGTGACCGTTTAGATCTACGCGCACTCCGCCCGATGCATAGTGCGAAGCAGGTGCAACTGGAATCAAATCTTTAGTTGGATCAATACCGTGTGATAGACAAGAGGCGTTAATAGTTGGGAAACGTTCAGCAAAACCAGTTAAGTGGCGAACATCCAGCCAGACATGGTCTTGGCCAGTTTCTTTCATCTTTCGCATGATTGCAATAGCAACTACATCGCGTGGTGCTAATTCAGCTAACGGATGCACGTTTTGCATAAATCGAGTTCCGTTATCGTCAACCAGATATGCACCCTCACCTCGTACTGCTTCAGAGATCAGCGGTTGTTGGCCACGTGATTTTCCACCCAGCCAAAGAACGGTCGGATGAAACTGAATAAATTCCACATCGGCAATCTTGGCACCCGCGCGTAATGCAAGTGCAACACCATCGCCAGTTGAAACTGATGGATTAGTAGTGCTCGCAAAAACTTGTCCGAGTCCGCCGGTTCCGAGTACAACAGCTTTACCAAGTGCCTGCCCTACACCATCGCGAGAACCTGCACCAATTACGTGCAAAGTAACGCCACATACCCGCCCGGTTTTATCTTTGAGCGCATCTAGCACGAGTGCATCTTCAACAACTTCGATTTGCGGATCATTACGAACTGCTGCCAACAGTGCTCTTGAAACTTCAGCACCTGTTGCATCGCCGCCAGCATGCAAAATGCGATTTCGTAAATGTCCACCTTCGCGAGTTAGTGCTATCTCGCCATCAGCTTCGGTATCGAATTTAGCACCACGTTCAATTAATTTGCGTACAGCTTCGGGACCCTCTGTTACTAAAACCCGCACTGCTTCAACATCACAAAGTCCGGCACCTGCAGTCAAAGTATCTGTTAAATGGGCTTCTGGTGAGTCGCCGTCACCGAGTGCTGCCGCAATTCCACCTTGGGCCCACTTGGTTGAACCTTCGTCAACTTTTGCTTTTGTAACAATCAAAACAGATAAACCAAAAGTACGTAGCTGTAGCGCAGTAGTCATGCCAGCAATTCCGGAACCAACCACAATTACGTCAGCGCGTGAAGTCCAACCTGGTTTAGGGGCTAATAGCTTCATGAGTTATTTTCCACAACTGCATTATCTAACAATCGAACCCCATTTACCCAACCAGCAATGATCGCACGCTTATTTTGAGTGGTTGCGCTGGCTAGTTGAAAAGTTTTCTCGTCAATAATTTCGGCATAATCCAATTTGAAAGCTGGTTCGGTAGCCAATATTTCGTGCATTCGAGTTGGGTCTTTTAAAGCTTTAGAAATAATCAATGCAGCTTCTCGATCGGCTGGGGTTAATCGAATATTTCGTGACGATAGGGCCAAGCCATCAAATTCGCGCACTGTCGGCACTGCCACAATTTCGACCTTTTTAAAATGGTTTTTAATCAACCACAATTGCTGAAAATCTTTCTCACCGAAAACAGCCGCATTTGGTTTAACAATTTCGAATAGTCGATTAACTACAGTTAAGACCCCGGCAAAGTGGCCTGGTCTTGCTGCGCCTTCATAAAGATCGCCAACTGCGCCAGCTGAGATTTGAGTTGGCTCACTTGGATAAATTTCGTCATAGTTCGGAAACCAAACTTGGGTAGCTCCCGCTAAGGTTGCAATCTGAATATCTGTCTCTGGGGTACGCGGATACTTTTCGAGATCTGTCGCATCGGTGAATTGCAGTGGATTAACAAAAATGCTGACAACAACTTCTTTATCTAATTCGCGAGCACGCTTAATCAAGGCTTGGTGCCCCTTATGAAGGGCGCCCATTGTCGGAACTAGTACGGTCATCTTTTGGCTCCAGTCCTTTTGCGGTCCCGGGCGATGCGTTCTTAGTCTAAATCAGTATTTAGTAGATCCGAAATCCGGCCGTGTGTAAGCAGAACTGCTTCAGGCTCAATCTCAAACCACGGCGCCAAAACAAAATATCGCTCGTGTGCCCGTGGGTGAGGCAAAGTCAATTTCTCATCGTTTACCAACAGCCCGCCATATTGAATTAAATCTAAATCAATTACCCGCGGCCCCCAATGTATTTCGCGAGTTCGACCCATCGCAGTTTCAATGCCATTTAAGAGTGCCAATAAATCTTTAGCTGGTAGCTCTGATTCCAAAATAGCAACGGCATTTAAGTAGTCGGGTTGTTCTGGCCCGCCAACAGGTTTTGTAGTCAAGTAACTGGATACTGCGACAACATCTGTGGCTTCGCGCAACAAATCTATTGCTAAATCTAAATTTGCTTGGGGATCTCCGATATTTGCACCGAGCGAGATTACAGCTTTCATCGAGCGCGGATTACCATCACATTTATATCGCTGGTGACGGAGCTAACTGGCGCGCTTGGTTTGTGAACTGTTACTAATGCAATCTCGACTAAATCAGCAGTAGCTAAAATTTCGTCAGCTATAACGCCAGCTAACTTCTCAATTAACTTGTACGGGGTTCCGGTAATTGCCGAAACAACTAGATCACAAATGGCCCCGTAATCGACGGTATCGGCTAAATCATCGCTCTTAGATGCTTTTTCTAAATCAAGAATTAACTCGACGTCAACTAGGAAATCTTGACCATTCTTGGTTTCCTCTGGAAATACGCCGTGAAAGCCAAAACCTTTAATGCCATTTATGCGAATCGAATCATTCATTACAAGACCGCCCTGTTAGCTGCTACGCCATGAACTCTAACTGCCCAGATACCGCTTTGGCTAAGTCGCTTGGTTAACGCAACGGTTGCAGCTTCGCGTGCAGTTGGATCATCACCGCCTAAGAATCGTTTACGTGATGCACCTACTAGTACCGGGTAACCCAGGGCCACAAATTGCGCTAATTCTTCGATAATTGCCCAGTTATCTGCTGCGTCTTTAGCAAAGCCGATGCCAGGATCAATGATCAAATTTGATTTACTGATACCTGCCGAAAGTGCGGCATCAATGCGAATACTTAATTCCGAGATCACTTCTTCGACCACGTTGTTATAAACGGCCAAGTTATTCATTTCTTTGGAATGACCTCGCCAATGCATCGCAATGTATGGAACCTTAAGTTCGGCGGCAGTATCTAACATAGCCGCATCTGCTAATCCACCACTTACATCATTGATTATTGAGGCGCCAGCGATTACAGCAGCTCTGGCAGTCGATGCTCTCATCGTGTCAATACTTATGGGCTTACCAGCATCAGCCAACTTTGTAATTACGCTGATGACTCGGCGTTCTTCTTCGGCGGCCGACACACGTTCAGCTCCAGGCCTGGTTGATTCACCACCTACATCAATTATGTCTGCGCCTTCGGCAATTAGTTTTAAACCATGATCAACGGCATCTGGATAAGTGAAGTGTTCGCCCCCATCGGCAAAGGAATCCGGTGTTGCATTTAGAATTCCCATTACCAACATGATTTAGCTACCGAGCTGTAATTAGTGACATTGCTTCGGCACGAGTAGCCGGATCACGTAGAACTCCACGCACTGCACTAGTAATTGTGCGAGCTTCAGATTTACGAACACCGCGCATAGACATGCATAAATGTTCGCAATCAATAATCACAATGACACCCATTGGTTTCAAAATTTCCATCATGGCATCTGCGATTTGTGAAGTCATTCGCTCTTGAACTTGTGGTCGTTTAGCGAAAACATCTACTAAGCGCGCAATCTTCGACAACCCAGTTATTTTTCCATTTGGAATATAGCCAACGTGGGCTACCCCATGGAAAGGCGTCAAGTGATGCTCGCACTGTGAAAATAGGTCAATATCCCTAATAATCACTAGTTCTTCGTGCCCGATATCAAAAGTTGTAGTTAGAACTTCTTCTGGAGATTGATAAAGGCCGGCAAAGTTTTCAGCCATTGCACGTGCCACGCGAGCAGGTGTTTCTCTTAGGCCATCACGTTCTGGATCTTCACCTAAAGCAAGTAATAACTCACGTACCGCAGCTTCGGCGCGAGCAGAGTCATATGGATGCTTTGCTCGGCCATCACCATTTTCAATCGAAACAGAATTTATCTCACTCACTAGATTTCTTTCTGGTGCGAGGTTTTTTGGCTTCTACAACTTCTTCAACTTTTACTCTCGCCGGAACTTCTACCGGTGGAATATCAGATGGAACTCGAGTAACAGATCCAGTCCAGGCTGGTCTCTCTGCCCAAGATTTAACTTTCTTAAAGATCACATCGATGTCATCTTTGTTGATGGTTTCGCGGTCAAGTAATTCAAGAACCATGGCATCTAGTATTTTGCGATTAGCCACCAAAATATCGAAAGCTTCTTGATGTGCATTTTCAATTAATTTACGAACTTCGGCATCAATGATTCCGGCAACTTTTTCAGAGTAGTCACGCTCGTGACCATAACTGCGACCCATAAAAGGTTCGGAGCCATCGGAGCCCAACTTAATTGCACCAATAGCTTCAGTCATTCCATATTGCGTAACCATGGCTTTGGCTAATGCAGTTGCTTTTTCAATATCATTCGATGCACCAGTAGTTGGATCATGGAAGATTAGTTCTTCGGCTGCGCGACCACCGAGTGAATATGCAAGTTGATCTAGCAATTGATTACGAGTAGTCGAATACTTATCGTCATCCGGTAAAACCATGGTGTATCCAAGTGCGCGACCGCGAGGCATGATGGTTATTTTGTGAACCGGATCAGTATGTGGCAGAGCGTGCGCTACAAGTGCGTGGCCAGCTTCGTGATAAGCAGTAACCAAGCGCTCAGAATCAGACATTAAGCGTGATTTACGTTGCGGGCCAGCCATTACGCGATCGATAGCTTCATCTAGTTCGCGATTACCGATTTCGGTCCTGAGCTCACGAGCTGCTAGAAGTGCTGCCTCGTTAAGCACGTTTGCTAAATCTGCTCCGGTAAAGCCAGGAGTGCGACGGGCATATTCCAGAAGTTCCAAATCTTTTGCAACAGGTTTTCCTTTTGCATGCACCTGCAGAATTGCTTCACGACCCTTAAGATCTGGGCGATCAACTGCAATTTGGCGATCAAAACGTCCGGGACGAAGTAACGCTGGATCTAAAACATCAGGACGGTTTGTTGCTGCAATCAAAATTACTTGACCGTTCGCTTCGAATCCATCCATTTCAACTAATAGTTGGTTAAGAGTTTGTTCACGTTCATCGTGACCACCACCCATACCGGTTCCGCGTTGGCGACCTACAGCATCAATTTCATCAACAAATATAATTGCAGGCGCATTTGCTTTAGCTTGCGTGAATAAATCACGAACACGCGCCGCGCCAACACCAACAAACATCTCAACAAAGTCAGAACCAGAAATCGAATAGAAAGGTACACCGGCTTCACCAGCTACTGCTCGTGCTAATAAAGTTTTACCAGTTCCTGGCGGGCCATAAAGCAAGACACCTTTAGGAATCTTTGCCCCTAGTTCGGCGTACTTAGCTGAGTTAGCTAGAAAATCTTTTATCTCATGCAATTCAGCAATTGCCTCATCGGCTCCGGCGACATCAGCAAAAGTCGTTTTTGGCACTTCGTCACTTTGCAACTTGGCTCGTGATTTACCAAAACTAAATACTTTGTTTCCGCCTTGTGACTGGCTGAGCATAAAGAAGAAAAGCAATCCAATAATTAAAATAGGCGCCAGCGAGAATAAGAAACTAAGAATTAGAGGAGTCTTTGGAACCTCAATATTCCAGCCATTTATTGGTGGATTTGCGCTCAAAGCATCAATAATTGTTGGCTCTTGGCGAACTACGTAAGAAGCTTCAACTTTTGAAGCACCATTGATGGTTCGGCCTGGCTTTAGTTCTACTCGAATTATTTGATCTTTATCTATAACGGTTGCATCTTTAACTTCTGATTGGGCAATGGCGTCAAGAATTTGAGAAGTATTAACTTTCGTAAAAGCGCTGCCTGCGCCAGAAATCTGACCAAAAACAGATACGGCAATAATTGCAAAGACAATCCAGAAAAGTGGACCGCGGAAAATTCGACCAGCTTTAGTAGTTGGCTTCTTCTCACCACGTTTAGCGACGGTTTTCGTCACTTTCTTTTTCTTATCTTTTTTTATTTCTTCTGTCATATCTTTTTTAGTCATATTCTTCTATTCGTACATGTGCTTTGCGAGCACACCGATAAATGGCAAATTGCGATACTTCTCATCAAAATCAAGTCCGTATCCGACAACGAAATCTGTTGGAATATCAAAGCCTACGTATTTAACAGTAACTTCAACTTTAGCGGCTTCTGGTTTGCGCAGAATTGCCAAAATATCAACATTGGCTGCGCCACGTGATTCAAGGTTTGACTTCAACCAAGAAAGAGTTAATCCCGAATCAACTATGTCTTCGACAATCAAAACATTGCGACCAGTTATGTCGCGGTCTAGATCTTTTAGAATGCGAACAACGCCGCTTGATTTTGTGCCAGAGCCATATGACGAAACTGCCATCCAGTCCATTTCCAAATGACGTTGCATGGCACGGGTTAAATCAGCCATTGCCATAACTGCACCTTTTAATACGCCAACTAATAAAACATCGCGGCCTTCGTAATCAGCATCTACTTGTGCTGCTAATTCTTTAATACGTGCCTGCAAATCTACTTCGCTAACTATTACGCGCTCGATATCGCTTTCAATAATTGATAAATCCACGATGCTCCTTCATTAATATTGCGGGCTTACTTAAATTAGCGGGACAGGAGCGAAAGTCTGCCCGAAATTCGGCAAACCTTCACACCGCCCGGCAGGCTGCAAGCGCCTTGACCGTGCCAAGAGGTGACAAAAGCCTCAACAGATTTCACGTGATCGGCGGTAATTGAGCCCATTGGGGCTCCAGCAGCGTAGATCGCGATGCGTAAAAGGCGAGTTCGGACCGCCTTGGGTAGGTCGGTTAAAAGTGCAATTTCCAGATCAGCCAGATCAAGATCGGCCGCAACTTGATTTGCCCATGCATCTAAGGCATCGGCATCATCGCGCAATAGATCGGCGCTTCGTGCCAGAGCTTCAGTAATACCAGGACCAATACTTTCTTCTAACTTTGGAAGTGCATCGGTTCGTACTCTCACTCGAGCGAATTGAGAATCTGAATTGTGTGGATCAACCCAAGGGGTCAAATTGTTTTCGGCACAAGCAGCCAAAGTTTCAGCTCGAGTAATTTCCAGAAGTGGTCTGCAGTATTTCCCGGTGAATCGCGCCATGCCAGAAAGTGAACGTGCGCCAGATCCCCGAGCTAATCCCAACAAAACACTTTCGGCTTGATCATTGAGAGTGTGGCCAAGAAAAACTAATTTTGCGTTGTATTTATCGGCAACTTGATCGAGTGCCAAATAGCGAGCTCGTCGAGCAGATGCTTCCAGACCATCAACCATTTCAACTTCTACTTTTACAATTTCAACTTGAGAAATTCCTAATTCGAGAAGTTGTGCTTTGACGTTTGCGGCTTGTTCGCCAGAACTCTGTTGTAACCGATGATCTATTGTTACGCCGATTAAATTGATTAGCAAATTTTTTGTTTCTGGAACTAGTGCTGCAGTCAGTGCTAAGGAATCAGCACCACCAGAGACTGCAACGATAACTGAATCTCCGGCGCTGCAAGCCGATAGGCAATCACGCACAGCACTTCGAATGGCTACGGTTGCTGGGTTTGTGCTCACAGGGTTAAGACTAGACCCGACCACCAAATGGCATTAAGCCCTTAATGCTATAAATACTTGAGAAAATCAAGCCTTTTTTCGTTGAGTTAGCTTCCCACATCATGCCATTTCCAGCATAAATCGTGATGTGGTGAATGCTTGAAATGGTTCCCTTATATGAGTAGAACAATAGATCGCCCGGGACTAGTTCATTAAGGGACACGTGCTTCGTATAACCCGCATAAAGTGCTGAGTTCAAACGATCCCAGTTCGGCCAATTCAAGCCAGCAGATTTATATGCTGCGAAAACTAATCCAGAGCAGTCAAAAGAATTTGGACCTTCGGCACCCCAGATGTATGGCTTGCGCGCTAAAACTTGTTTCTTGGCATAAGCAACAGCAGCGTCGCGTTGTTCCTGTGTAGTTCTAATTGTTGAGCGGCCCTTGAAACCAATATCTGGCCACACTTTTGATTGACCAGGAGTTTGTGCCGCTTGTCCAGCTTGCGCTTCTTCGAGTAAAGCTAATTGGCGCTGTTGTTCTAAGGTAATGCGAACATTTCTTGCTCTGGTTAATTCCTTAATCAATTTATCTTGAACTGCGCGCAACTTGTCGACTTCTTTTTGCTGAAGTGCTTTAGCATCATCGGCAACTTTTTTGGCAGCAGCTACTTTTTCGGTTGCCGCAATCTGCTTTACTTTTGCAGCATCGGCAACAACTTTTGCGGCCCGAGCAATAACTTCAGCTGCTTTAAATCTTTCTAGAGCTTTTGTATTTTGATCACCTAGTGATTCCAAAATAGTAATTCGATCAACTAAGTCCTGTGGACCGTTTGCACTTAGAAGCGGCTCGATATCACTGAACGTACCACCCATTATGTAAGCATTAACGGCTAACTTGCCGATAGTGCGATGAGCGCGAGCAACTTCTTCGGCAGTCTTACGTGCATATTCAGCAGCTGCATTTGCTTCAGCAGTTGCTTTGGCTAATTCAACTTTCGCTTTTAGATATAACGCAAGTGCGGCATTCGCTTTTACAGTGAGTGCCTTTAACGTCATGTTTGCAGCCGCTAATTGTTTTGCTGCTGCGTCTGCTGCTTTCTTTTTAGCTGCTTCGGCCTTTTTCGCGGCTTCAATCTGAGCCAAAGTTGGTTTTGGGGTAGCGGCATAAACAGCCGTGCTACCACCTAGAAAAGTAAGCGCGACTGCGAGCGCAATGAGCCGCTTCGACATGCTCTTAGGATAAATGGGACACCTTGGAAAAGAGTTAGAAGGACTACCGTGTCATTACCTATTTAACTGGTGCTTAATTAGATACATCACGTCGTTTAAATAGCGTGATCACAATTGCTGTGCTAGCTACCAAATAAATTGCAACCATCATTATTGAGTGGGTATAAGAAATATCAGATGTGCCACCCACTGCAATTGTGGACATCAAGCTTCCTGGCATCCAAGTCCCCAAACTCGATTTAACCGCTATCAGAATATTCTCCACAATCAACAACCAGATAACACCCAGGGAAATAGCACTGATTGGCGAACGAAGCAGTAATCCCAAAATCATTCCGACGGTACCGAATGCAATAACTGATAAAAGAACATTTCCAAAGGTTTTAGCTAATTCTTGAAGCGCATCAGAAGTTACCCATGCATCAGTTGCAACTTTTGCCTTGCCCGATAAACCAAAAGCTAGGGACATGCTTACGGCTGCAGCCAGAATCACCATCACAATTGCGAATGAAGCCATTGATACATATTTACCTAGCAACAAATGCAAACGACGAGGTTGGCGCACAAGTAAATTTCGCAAAGTCCCATAGGTATATTCCTGAGCCGTCTGAGCCGCAAACACACAAAGAGCAACAATTCCTAATAAGCCAGCGGCATTGCTAAAGCCAATAGATAAACCACTAGGTAATTGCAAAATTTCGCGAGAAATCATGTTGCCGCGATCAGAATTTCCTTGAGGTGAATCAATTAATAAAAATAGTAAAGAAGTAACCAAGCCAGTTAAGCCAGCTGATGCCAACATCGTGCCTAGAAAAAGCGTAGGTCTACGAAGCTTGCGCCATTCTGCTCTAAAGACTTGGAAGATAAGTACGTGAATCATTCCGAATCTCCCGTCATCTCAAAGAAAGTTTCTTCTAAACTTGGCAACATCGGCGAGAGTTGTGAGAGCGTAATTCCTGCAGCAAAGGCTGATTTATTAAGTTCGGCTGCCCATTCGGCCGGTCCTTCGATATGTGCAACACCGCTTCGAATCGTTGATTTATGGCCCGCTGCGGCAGCTATCTCAGAGATCTTAGATAAATCACTTTCATTATGAGTCTTAACCAGAATGAATGGTTGTTGCGCCAAGAATAGATCTTCGATTTTTCCAGTGAATAAGACTTTTCCTTTGCGCAACATAACTAGATGTTGACTTATTAACTCGAGCTCGGAAAGCAAGTGCGAAGAAACAAAAACTGTGGTGCCTTCATGCGCCAACGATTTCAGTAAGTCTCGAATCTCTTGGATTCCTTCGGGGTCTAATCCATTAGTCGGCTCATCAAGAATTAATAACTTGGGATTAGGAAGTAGGGCAGCTGCAATTCCGAGACGCTGCTTCATTCCAAGTGAATAAGTTTTATATTTAGAATTTCCGCGATCACCTAAGCCAACTCGCTCAAGAAGTGACTGCACATGGTCAGTTCCGTAACCGCCAAGAGTTGCCAAAACATTTAAATTTTCTTTACCAGTTAGGGCTGGATAAAAAGCTGGGCCTTCGATCATGGCACCAACGCTGGCCAAATACTTTTCCGGATGCTTTATTGAATGTCCCAAAATTTCACCGGAGCCACCAGTTGGTGAGATCAAACCAAGCAGCATGCGGATTGTGGTGGTCTTACCTGACCCATTAGGACCCACGAAACCGCAAACAGTGCCCATCGGTACTTCGAAATTAGCGTGTGACACAGCAAAGGTATCGCCGTATTTCTTACTTAAATCCTGAACGGATACCGCGAGATTACTCATGCCCACCACAATAGCCCTTCCCCTTACACTTATCACATGAGTAAAGACGCATGGGGGTACCAAGAACCCAACCGCCGCCCCGCCCCGGATTGGAAAGTAAACCCACAAACTTCTCAGGTTCGTGCCGGCGTTACGCGTACTGGCTTTGGCGAAACTTCTGAAGCGCTCTTTCTAAACAGTGGTTTTACTTATTCTTCTGCCCAAGAAGCCGAAGATTCCTTTACTGATGAAACTGATCACTTTGTTTACAGCCGGTTTGGAAATCCAACCGTTGCCATGTTTGAAAATCGTTTAGCCGAACTTGAAGGCGCTGAACTATGCGTAGCTACTGGTTCTGGCATGTCTGCCATGTTTGCCTCTGTTGCGTGCATGGTTAAAGCTGGTGATCGGGTTGTTGCATCAGCTGCAATGTTTAGTTCTTGCCACGTAGTGCTAACCGAATTTTTGCCAGCATGGGGCGTTGAAGTTGAATTGGTAAAAGGCACTGATGAAAAAGTTTGGGCAGACGCTTTAAACAAACCAACAAAAGTTGTTTTCATCGAATCGCCAAGTAATCCATTGATGGAAATTGTTGATATCCGAATGATTTCTGACTTGGCACATAAAGTTGGCGCAACTGTAATTGTTGATAACG
>CAZFZK010000012.1:0-15280 GCA_964523605.1 uncultured Candidatus Planktophila sp.
AGAAGTATTGGTTCTGGAATCGACTAATCGCGCCGGCGGACGTGTGCAAACTGATGTGATTGATGGCTTTAACTGTGATCGTGGCTTTCAATTAATCAATGCCAAATATCCCGAATTAGTAGCTTTGAATTTTTTGGCCAAAGTAGATTTTAGATTCGCTGATCGCGCAATCAATGTGGCTATCGACGAAGAGATTCATCGGTTAGGCGATCCGCTCAGATTTCCACTGACGGCTTTCGATTCGGCTACTGGTTCTCTGCTAGAAAAGTTATCGCTAGTAAAAGCGCTTGCAGGCAAACCAAATGTCGACGCATCGATTGCCGATTATTTGGTAGCCGCAGGTTTGGGTAGAACTTATGAACGGGTGCTCAAACCTTTTTTGCGGGGAGTTTATTTAACTGAGTTATCAAATATCGCAGCAATTGCCGGTTTAGAAATCATGAAGACTTTTATTGGCGGAAAACCCGGATTGCCAAGAGCTGGGGTTGGAGCTCTTTCTGCGGTAATGGCAGCAGAGATATCTGACCTTAGATTAGGCGTTACCGTAAATTCAGTGAAAACTGGTTTCGTTTCAACCAGCCAAGGTGATATTCAGGCAAGTCAGATAATTGTTGCAACCGATAGCACTACATCGGCGCAGTTATTAGAAATTGGATCTGTGCCCAAGCTTGCTGGTTGCACTACTTGGTATCACAGCGCTCCGACTGCGCCAGTTACGCATGGCCAATTAATTGTGGACGGACAGAACAGAGGTCCAGTCATTAACTCTTTAGTGATTTCGAATTTCATTCCTGAATACGCACCAACTGGAAAAAACTTGATTTCGACTACCACCGATACGGGAATTACAGAATCCGAAGTTCGACGGCATTTAGCAATTTTGTATCCTGGCGAAAATAGAGCCTGGGAGTTAATTGCTAAATATGAAATTCCGGCAGCACTGCCAATCCAAACTAAAGGTGTAACACAACCTATTCAAACTCGGATTCGAGATGGGATTTATTTGGCCGGAGACGGTCAAGTGAGTCCGTCCCAAAACGGTGCCCTTAAATCAGGTCGTCTAGCAGCCTTGGCAGTCTTAGCTAATTAATCAACTAATTTTTCAAGTGCTGATGAAATATGTGGGTAATCAAAAGTAAAGCCTGCTTCAGTTAGGGCTTGCGGCATAACTTTCTTAGAACCAAGAACTTCGGATGAGAAGCCACCCAGTACTATTTTTAGAGCAAAAGCAGGAACTGGAAATAGTGCCGGACGGTGCATCGCACGAGCCAAACCAGCGGTAAATTCAGAATTAGTAACTGGGTTTGGAGAGGTCAAATTAACTGGACCGGAGATTTTGTTCTCTAAGAGAAACGCTATGGCGCGAATTTGATCATGCAGAGTGATCCAAGACCACCATTGTTTACCATTACTAAGTTTGCCACCTAAGCCAAAACGGAAGATTGGCAACATTTTGCCAAGTGCACCGCCAGTTGGATCAAGAACTAGACCGGTGCGAAGTTTTACAGTTCGCACATCGCCAGCTAGATCTGCAGCTGATTCCCATTCACGACAGACTGCAGCAAGGAAATCATCGCCAACGCGGTCGGTTTCAACGACTGCACGATTTCCACTTTCGCCATACCAGCCGATTGCACTCGCGGAAATAAATACTTGTGGCTTAACGATGGCAACTGCTTTAGCGATCGTAGTTGTACCCAACAAACGTGAATTTAGAATTTCACTTTTATACTTTTTAGTCCATCGCTTATCACTTACACCGGCGCCAGCTAAGTGAATAACGGCATCGACGCCAGCTAGAGCATCCATATCCACGGTTCCGGCAATTGGATCCCAGGTAATTTCTTCAGCTGAAACTGCCGGTCTACGAACTAAACGCTGGACCGTGTGACCTTGGGATTTCAAATAACCAACTAAGGCAGTACCAATTAAGCCAGAAGCACCGGTTATTGCGATTCGTTGTGGCGGCAGCAAATTAGAGCCCTAAATCAGATTCGAAAGCGCCGCCTTCTAGACGTTCTTTCAAAGTAACCAAGAATCTAGCTGCATCTGCGCCATCTACGACACGGTGATCGTAGGAGAGACCCAAATAGACCATTGAACGAATCGCAATAGTTTCGCCGCCATCTTCACCGCGAACCACCATTGGGCGTTTCACAATTGCGCCAAGACCCAAGATCGCTACCTGTGGTTGATTAATAATTGGAGTGTCGAACAAAGCCCCACGGCTACCGGTATTGGTTAGCGTGAATGTTCCGCCGCCAAGTTCATCAGGAGTTACCTTGTTGTCGCGAGTACGCGCAGCAAGATCAGAAATCTTACGAGCAATGCCGCCCATGTTCAGATCGCCAGCGTTTTGAATTACTGGAACTAATAATCCGCGTTCAGTATCAACTGCGATTCCGAGATGTTCTGCTCCGTGATAAGTAATCTGATCGCCTTCAACGGAAGAGTTTAGAACTGGATGTTGCTTTAACGCTTCGCAAGTTGCAACGGCAAAGAAAGGTAAGAATGAAAGCTTGACACCTTCACGCGCTTCGAAGCTAGCCTTTGACTTGTCACGTAAGCGAGCAATCTTGGTAACGTCAACTTCGATGACAGTTGTCAGCTGAGCACTAACTTGTAGTGACTCAACCATACGAGCAGCGATAACTTTGCGCAGACGCGACATAGTTACGGTTGTTCCGCGAAGCGGTGAAACCGCAATTGTTGGCGCAGAAGTGCGAACTGCAGATGCCACTGGTGCAGCAGTAACTGGTGCTGCTTTTGCAGGTGCAGCTTGTTCGACATCTTCGCGACGGATGCGTCCACCAATGCCAGTTCCTTTAACGTTGGCAAGGTTTACGCCAAGTTCTGAAGCAAGTTTGCGAACTAGGGGAGTTACATATGCATCGGCTGGTTGTGAAATTGGTGTGCTCACAACCGGGGCAGCTGCAACCACCGGCGCGACTACTGGAGCAGCAGCAACTGGAGCGGCAGCAACCGGAGCGGCAGCAACCGGTGCCGCTGGTGGTGGAGTTACAACCGGAGCTGCAACCACTGGTGCGACTGGGATAACAGGCGCTGCAACAGGAGCAGAACCAGATGCACCGATTAAACCTAAACGTGCACCAACTGCGACAGTTGTGTCGATTGGAACATCGATTGCTAACAAAATTCCAGCCACAGGTGACGGAATCTCGGTATCAACTTTGTCGGTTGAAACTTCTAAGAGTGCTTCATCAACGGCTACTGAATCGCCAACATTCTTAAGCCAACGTGTAACGGTGCCTTCAGATACGGATTCGCCTAGCGCTGGCATTGAAATTACAGTTCCGGTTCCACTGGCAGCAGCTGGTACAACTGGCGCAGCTACTGGTGCTGCTGCAACAGGTGCGACTGGAACAACAGGCGCCGGTGCTTGAACAACTGGTGCCGCAGCAACTGGTGCTGCCGGAACTGGTGTTGCAGCAGATGTTGCACCGTCGGCGATGATTGCTAACTCTGCGCCAACTGCGACAGTCTGATCGATTCCAACTACGATTTTTTTAAGCGTTCCAGCCACAGGAGACGGAATCTCGGTATCAACTTTGTCGGTCGAAACTTCAAGGAGCGGCTCGTCGATTGCGACTTGGTCGCCTTCGTTTTTCAGCCATCGTGTAACCGTACCTTCGGTAACGCTCTCGCCAAGTGCTGGCATTGTTAGTGAGAAGGTCATCTCTTTATCTCCTTGGTTTCCTGATTGAAATTCTAAATTATCCGTGGGCGTGTAAAGGTTTACCAGCAAGTGCCATGTGTGCTTCACCCATTGCTTCGGAAAGTGTTGGGTGTGCATGAATAAGTGGTGCTACATCATCTGCAGTCGCTTCCCAATTAAAGATTAATTGAGCTTCAGCAAGTAGTTCGCCTACGCGCGCACCAACCATATGAATTCCGAGTACAGGTCCGTTCTTCTGTGAAACCAGTTTAATTGAGCCGGCTGTGCGCAAAATCTGAGCTTTGCCGTTTCCGGCTAAGTCATAATTCAACTCAACAACATCATGCCCGCGTTCTTTAGCTTGGGCAGTAGTTAGACCAACTGATGCAACTTCTGGTTCAGAATATGTAACACGCGGAACCCCGTCGTAATTAATCGGACGTGGATTCAAGCCACAGATTTCTTCGGCAACTAAGATTCCTTCGCCAAAACCAACATGAGCTAATTGCAAGGTTGGGATTAGATCGCCAACGGCCCAGATTCCGGGAACATTCGTGCGGCATTTATTATCAACTAGAACATAGCCGCGATCCATAGTGATGCCTTGTTCTTCGTAACCAAGATTTGCTGAAACTGGCCCGCGACCAACTGCAACAAGAAGCACGTCGGCGGTAAAGGTTTTTCCATCTTCGAGTTCAACGGTTACGCCATCAGCTGTAACAGTGTGCGACTTGAAGCGAACTCCGAGTTCAAAGTTAATTCCACGCTTGCGATAAGCGCGTTCTAATTGCTTACTGCTTGATTCATCTTCAAGGGCAACCAAGTGTGGAAGTCCTTCAATGATGGTTACTTCGGCGCCAAAAGATTTCCAGACCGAAGCGAACTCGCAACCAATTACACCGCCACCAAGAACGATGACAGATTTAGGAACATAAGTCAGATTTGTTGCATGATCCGAAGTCAAAACACGGACGCCATCGATTTCAAGACCAGGTAAAGATTTTGCATAAGAACCTGTTGCTAAAACTACATTTGTTCCGGTGTAACGCTCACCATTTACTTCGACGGTGTCTTTAGAAACTAAACGTCCGTGACCTTCAACGAAAGTGATATTGCGTGACTTAACTAAACCTTGCAATCCTTTGTGCAGTTTAGAAATCACACCATCTTTATAGGCATTAACTGCGACCATATCCATCGATAGGAATTGGGCGTTGACGCCAAAAGTACTTGCTTCGCGTGCACTATCGGCAATCTCGCCAGAATGCAGAAGAGCTTTGGTCGGGATACATCCGCGGTGAAGGCAGGTGCCGCCTAGTTTTCCAGATTCGATTAGCGCCACGGTCTTACCGAGCTGAGCTGCGCGTAGGGCACAGGCGTAACCACCGCTACCACCACCAAGAATTACCAAGTCGAATTGAGCCACGATCAACCTTTCAGTCGTAAGCGTTCTATAGCCCTATCTTGCCAGCCTTCGGGCGATCTAACTAACTGGTGGCTATTTTTCGCTAGTGATCTCGGCCAAACGGAGCAAGGAGCGAAATGCGATTCCGGTTCCACCGACTGGGGTGTATCCGTGTGGTTTAGCCTCGTTATAGGCCGGTCCAGCAATATCAAGGTGCAGCCAAGGCAGCTCGTCGGGGATGAACTCTTTAAGGAATATGCCTGCTACCAACATGCCGCCCATGCGATCGCCAATATTGGCCATATCGGCCACGGTCGAATCAAGTGAGGCGCGAAGTTCCTCAGGCAGTGGCATCGGCCAAAAAGCTTCGCCCGCTTGATCAGCGGCAACTAAGAACTGCGCACGGAACTCTTCGTTATTCGTCATAACCGCACTAGTGCGAGTTCCGAGAGCAACTACTTGCGCGCCAGTTAGAGTGGCCACATCGATGATGCCATCTAATTTCATTTTAGATTCTTGCGCTTTAACTAGCGCATCAGCCATAACTAATCGACCTTCGGCATCTGGATTCAAAACTTCAATGGTCTTGCCGCCGTACATAGTGTGAATATCACTTGGTCGCGTAGCGTTATCAGAAATCATATTCTCTGCCATTGCCGCCCATGCATCAATTGCGATTGGCAACTTAAGTTCAGCTATTGCCAAAATCGCTGCGCTTACTGCCGCCGCACCACTCATATCTGATTTCATAGCTTCCATGCCTGCAGCAGGTTTTAGCGCATAACCGCCGGTGTCAAAAGTAATTCCCTTACCAATAAATGCCAATTTCTTCTTGGCTTTTGGCGGGTTATAAGCAATGTGCAATAAACGTGGTGGGTTGGCCGAACCTTGACCGACACCGTAAATGCCACCGTAACCACCATCGCGTAATTGCTTCTCATTTAGAATCGTAACTTTCAAATGTGCAGCTGAACCACCGAGTTTCTTTACAGCTGTGGAAAATTGTTTGCTAAATGAATCTGGCGTCAAGTGACTTGGGGGAGTATTAATCAAGTCGCGAATTAATTTTGTGTATTCACCAATCAGCACAGCTCGCTTGACAGCAGTTTTGGCTTCAGTTGTAGTTGCCATTTTGGTATGAACAGTTGCGCCAGCTAGTGGAGATTTGCGGTCGGCTTTAGAAGATCCGCGGAATTCATCGAATGCATATGCACCTAAGGTCATACCTTCAGCAACTGCGGCAACTTGCTCAATTGAAGATGTTGGCAGAGCCACGGCAGCGCTTTTTTCACCAGCTAATGCGCGAGATGCAGCCCCGGCAGCACGGCGTAGAACTTCATGTCCGTAATCTTTCTTCGCCTCACCGAGACCAGTGAATATTAATAATCGGGTAGTTGAACCCGGCAACTTTGTTATCTCGTTAGCAGCTCCAGTTGCACCCAAGTCTTTTAGGGCTGAGAGCAAGGACTTTTCGTCCAGTGAAACCGAGCCAGATTCAATCTTTAAGGTATCCGCTTTAGCGCCTTTAGCTAAACCAACAATCAAAATATCGTCGGAAACTAGAGCATCGGATAAACGGACAGATTTCATAACTCTCCTAAATTGGTCATTCACTTGAACTTGGCTGAGTCTAAAGCAGGAAACCCCGAATATGTAGCGATAGATTGTGCGCCATGAAGCAATCTCCACTGCATGATCGCCACTTAGCCCGTAGCGCCAAGATGGCTGATTTCGGTGGCTGGTTAATGCCGATCGAATATCCAGGTGGTGGCGTCTTGGCCGAACATTCGGCAGTACGCGAGCGAGTAGGTCTCTTCGATGTTTCCCATCTTGGTAAAGCCTCGGTAGTCGGCGTGGGTTCTCTCGAGTTTTTAAATTCGATGCTAACCAATGATTTAACCAAGATTTCAGACGGGGCTGCTCAATATTCGATGTTATGCAACAGTGACGGCGGCGTGATTGATGACTTAATCGTGTATCGCAATTCGGACTCTGATTTTTTTCTAGTACCTAACGCGTCGAACACAAGCGCAGTAGTCCAAGACTTGCAATCCAAAGCCCCCACTGGAATTACAGTTACGAATCTACACAAAGAATACGGCGTTATCGCTTTACAAGGCCCACTCTCAGCAAAAGTGCTTTCACATTTTGGATTGCAAATCGAAGTTGATTACATGGCATTTACAAATGTTTCTATAGCGGGTTGTGATGTGATTGTTTGCCGCACTGGATACACCGGTGAATATGGTTTTGAAGTTTTGCCAAAATGGGATCAAGCGTTAACTGTTTGGGACGCGCTAGCAGTTCAGGTCGAACTTAACGAGGGACTGGTTTGTGGCCTTGGCGCTCGCGATACTTTGCGAACTGAAATGGGATATCCACTTCACGGTCATGAACTTTCGCCGGCGATATCACCAGTAATGGCAAGTGCGAATTGGGCAGTCGGTTGGAATAAGGCAAATTTCCAGGGCAGTGAAATTCTCAAGACACAAAAGGAAATCGGTGTTTCCAGACGACTAGTTGCCCTCAAGTCACTTGATCGAGGTATTCCACGTCCCGATATGCAGTTACTAAAAGATGGCGCCGAAGTTGGCATAGTAACTAGTGGCACATTTTCGCCTAGTCTAAAAGTTGGAATTGCATTAGCTTTAGTTGATACCAAATTTAAAGTAGGAGACCAACTCAGCCTTGATGTGCGAGGTCGCACTTCAACTGTCGAAGTAGTTAAGTTGCCGTTTATGACATCACACGTTCGCTAAAGGGAGAGAAACAAATGGAATATCGCCGCTTGGGTAACACTGGAATGTATGTTTCTGAAATTTCTTATGGAAACTGGATTACTCATGGCAACCAAGTAGAGGCAACTGCTGCTAACGCTTGCGTTAAAGCGGCTTTTGATGCGGGCATTACAACTTTCGACACAGCTGATGTCTATGCAGGCACCAAAGCCGAAACGATTTTGGGTAAAGCGCTAAAAGGTGTTCGTCGTGAATCCTATGAACTTTTCACAAAGGTCTATTTCCCGACTGGTACCGGAAAGAATGATCGCGGCTTATCACGCAAGCACATTATTGAATCTTGCAACGCTTCATTGAAACGACTGCAAACAGATCACATCGATCTATATCAAGCACACCGTTTTGACTATGAAACTCCGCTAGAAGAGACCCTTAGTGCGTTTGATGACTTGATCCGTCAAGGCAAGGTTCATTACATCGGCGTTTCAAACTGGAAACATACTGAAATTCAGGACGCGTTGAAAATTCAAGACGACAAGGGGTACAACCGAATCGTTTCGAACCAGCCTTCTTACTCTGCAATTTATCGGGTAATTGAGGCGAAAATCGTGCCACTCTGTGAGCGCGAGGGCATCAGCCAGATTGTTTATTCGCCATTAGCCCAAGGCGTTTTAACCGGTAAGTATCAACCTGGTAAAAAAGTGCCAACAGATTCGCGTGGTGCCAACAAGAATAACAATGGGCAATTCATGCAAGGAATGATGAATGATGAATTCCTTGGCCACGTAGCTAAATTGCAACCGATTGCCGATGCTCATGGAATTACGATGTCGCAACTAGCATTGGCCTGGATCCTAAGTAATCCAAATGTGGCAAGCGCGATTATGGGTGCGACTAAACCTAAGCAAGTCACAGAAAATGCTAAAGGCAGCGGAATAAAACTGGAACCAGCAGTGATAAAAGAGATTAATGCGGTATTAAAGCCAATTGTGCAAACCGACCCAAACTTGATGGGTAGTCCAAAACCTCGCGCTTAATTACTTTTTCTTTTGATAGGCCGCTGTCGGCTTAGGTGCACGTAGTCGTCTCATCTGAGTAGAACGAAGCCAGCCATACATTCCTAGACCTTTAGTATTCGCATCTGGGAATTTCTCGGAAATTTGCTTCTTGAGTTTGCGACTTAAAAAGAAACCATCTACAACGGCAAATAAAAGAACGGTATACATCAGCACTATTGCTATGACATTTACCGTCACATTAGGCACTACTGAAAACAGAAGCACCACGAAAATAATTGGCATAAAGAATTCACCGATGGAACGACGAGCATCTACTTCATCGCGCACGAAGCGTCGGACTGGACCGCGGTCACGAAGTGGGAGAGCGTTCTCATCTCCACGCAGGTATGCCTCGCGAGCTGCAATGCGTCGTTCTCGCGCTAATGCTTTCTCACGCTTCTTGGCTTCTTTGCCGATCACCGGCGCAAGCGTGGAAACTTTGCGCTTTGATTCAGCATCTTTACGAGATGGTGTTGGACGACCTTTTTTTGCGGCTTCTTCAGTCATGGCCAAACTATAGAGCCAGCATGCGCTCTAGGGCGAGTTTGGAGTACTTGCGAACTTCCTCGGGCACGATGATTTGATTCACGACTTGGCCCTGCACCAGAGATTCCATCGCCCAAACTAAATGGGGTAAATCGATCCGGTTCATCGTCGAGCAATAGCAGACTGTCTTATCCAAGAAGAAAATTTCTTTGTCCGGCATGGTTCGCGAGAGGCGCTGTACCAAGTTTAACTCAGTGCCTATTGCCCACTTAGAACCGGCTGGGGAATTAGTGACAGTGTTAATAATTTTCTCAGTAGACCCAACCACATCTGCTATTGAGACTACTTCGTGCTGGCATTCTGGATGTACCAAAACTTGAACCCCCGGAATTCGCTCGCGTACATCAGCAACATTCTGCGCACTAAAGCGACCATGAACTGAACAGTGACCACGCCAAAGTATTACTTTCGCGTTGATTAGTTCGGATTGACTTAAACCACCCATCGGTTTCCATGGATTCCAGACTACGCAATCGCTAAGTGAGAAACCCATAGAAAGAACTGCAGTGTTTCGACCAAGGTGTTGATCCGGCAAGAAGAGAATTTTTTCACCTTGGGTAAATGCCCAATCCATAGCAGCTTTAGCATTAGATGAAGTGCAAATAGTGCCACCGTTCTTGCCCGTAAAACTCTTGATGGCAGCAGAAGAATTCATATAAGTAACCGGAATTGTTTTTTCGGCTATTCCCAATTCAGTTAATTGATTCCAACAATCATCGACTTGGTTAGCGGTTGCCATATCAGCCATCGAACAACCCGCTGCTAGGTCAGGCAGAATTACTTTTTGGTTAGCAGTAGTCAGAACATCTGCACTTTCAGCCATGAAGTGAACGCCACAAAAAATTACATACTCGGCTTGCGGATTTTCAGCAGCGGCCTGGGCCAATTTAAATGAATCTCCTGTGATGTCGGCGAATTCAATAACTTCATCGCGCTGATAATGATGTCCAAGAACCATTACTTTAGAACCAAGGGCGGCTCGCGCAGCACGTGCGCGCTCGACCAAATCTGGGTCACTGGCAGCTGGCAATTCACCAGCACAGGAGACCCCACGTTCACTGGTCAGATCGCGTTCGCGTCCCATCAGCAGAAGATCGGTTAAGGCCATAGCGACATTCTCTCTAATTTTTGCTCTCTTGTCGCACCATCTGCGGCTCATGGCTAGTATTAAGCCCTGTTCGTAGAACTTTTTAGGGGAGAGCAATGACAACCGAGGCTGTAGATATCAAGACAACCAGTATCACTTTGACCGATGTAGCAGCTGGCAAAGTTGCTGCGCTTCTGGCTCAAGAAGGTCGCGACGATTTATGCCTAAGAGTTGCAGTTCAACCTGGTGGTTGTTCCGGACTTAAGTACCAGCTTTATTTCGATGACCGTAATCAAGATGGCGATATCGTGCGCGAATTCGGCACTGTCAAAGTGGTTATCGACAAGATGAGCGACCCATACCTAATGGGTGCAACTATCGATTTCGTGGACACCATTGAGAAGCAAGGGTTCACTATTGATAATCCAAATGCGCAAGGCTCATGTGCTTGCGGCGATTCGTTCAATTAATTTTTAGAACGAATTTAACTTAATGAAAATCGGTGTCGCAGGCTCTGTTGGCCTGGACCATTTAATGACCTTTCCGGGAAAATTTACCGACTCATTAGTTGCTGGTTCTTTGGAAAAAGTTTCGCTCTCCTTCTTAGTCGATGGCTTAGAAGTACGCAGGGGTGGATGTGCTGCCAACATTGCTTACGGTATGGGAGTACTTGGTTTAAATCCAGTATTAATTGCCGCAGTTGGTAAAGATTGGGCTGATTACGATGCCTGGTTAATTCGCCACGGGGTTGATACTTCACATGTACTAGTTTCGAAAACTCAATTCACTGCGCACTTCATGGTCACTACTGACACTGAACTAAACCAGATTGCATCCTTCTTTCCTGGTGCAATGTCTGAAGCTCGAAACATTGAGCTTGCTCCAATTATGGAAAAGACGGGTCGTTTTGATATCGTCGTAATTTCACCCGATGATCCCGAAGCAATGTTGCGGCATTCTGAAGTTTGCCGTCAGCAAGGAATTGCATTTGCCGCAGATCCTTCCCAGCAAATGGCTCGCATGAGCGGTGAAGAAATTCGTCATTTGATAACTGGTGCCAAATACTTATTCTTAAATGAATATGAACTGGCACTTGCCATGCAAAAGACCGGCTGGACTGATGCTGAAATTCTTGATCTTGTTGAGTATCGAGTTGTCACGCTTGGCTCAGAAGGCGCAAAAGTCGAATCAAAAAATGGTGAATTCGTACAAGTCGGTGTTCCTAAAGAGAAAGCAAAAGTTGACCCAACAGGTGTCGGCGATTCATTTAGATCAGGTTTTATCGCGGGCCTGGCTTGGGGCTTAAATCATGAGCGTTGTGCACAGCTTGGCTCAATGATTGCGACTTATGTAATTGAAACTACTGGTACTCAGGAATACCGTTTTACGGCAGCTGAGTTTGTCGCTCGATTCGCGGAAGCTTACGGCGATTCAGCAGCTAGCGAGATTTCGGCACAATTGAAGTAATCGCAGCAATTAGTTCGCGCACTTCTTCTTCTGTAACACCATGATGCAACGTAATTCTTAAGTTTCCCTCAATAGATAAGCCCAACGCGGCAAGCACGTGACTTGGCTGCATCTGCGCTGAAGTGCAAGCAGAACCAGAATCAAGCACCATGTTCATTTCATTTAGTTGACGAACTAAATCTTCGCCGACACAACCTTCTGCAATAAGGGCGATGATTTGGCCAATTGAATTAGAGGGCTGGCCCGCAAAAGTAATTCCAATATTAGCTTGAGTGAGTGACTCTCTGATCAAGAGATTTAAATCCTTAATTCGTTTCGCCTCTTGTGCCTCATCTCTTAGCCAACCATCAAGAGCAACAGCGCTAGCTAACAAAAGTGGCAAAGAAGAGGATTCAGGAGTCCGGCGAATTCCCAAATTGGGAAGTGGGTTTTTCCAAGCAGTTGTGTTTCGAATCGCCAATATTCCGATACCGGCTGGACCTTGCCAACTCGTGGCATCAAAAATCGCACTATCCCATCGAGATGGCAAAGGCAGATTGGGAGCTGCAGAATAATCAAGGGCCACGAATTTCGGATTAATCTTCTCGATTACTAAATCAACATCTTGGGTAATACCGGTTTCAATGTTCGCCCCCTGCAGTGCCAGAACACTTTGATCAGATGCCAGATTCAAATCACAGATTTGCCCGGACGAATCGATATTTAAAACCTTTGTCTTGCCGCCCGAATTTTCATGAGCTACCCCAACTGCAAAAACACTGCGTCGATCTACTGATGAATGCAACAAGGTGTAATCCGGCTTGAGTAACCCAGAAATCGCTAAGTGTTGACCAAGGCGTGGCTCGCCAATTACTTCAATCTCACTTGGTTGTAACGATAAGTTTTGGGCGATTGACTCGATCGCTTCATTGCGAAGAATTGCGGTCCTGGCTGAGTCATCGCCAATTTTCGCAGGATCTGCCCAGCCTTGGCTAAAAGCATCTATTAGAAGGGCTCTTGCGGCAGGATGAAGAGGCGATTGACTTGTGAAATTTCCTGTGACCCGAACCACGCAGTGAAGGCTACTCCTGACTGAAGCCGACGTCTAAGTGGGGCACTATCCTTACGCTATGAAATTTAATACCACTCGCCGTGGCCTCGTAGTTCTGATACCGGCCATTTTCGTCCTGACGAGCTGTGCAAAAGACGCTGATTCAGGTTTTAGTGGAGATGCTTCTAGCATCAATGAGATTTCACATTCGCTCTGGACTTACTCATGGTTAGCAGCTGCCGTCGTCGGTTTATTTACCGCAATCTTGATTGTATGGCCAGCGATTTTTCATCGGGCACCAAAGAACGGGCCAGAATTTCCTAAACAAACGCAATATAACGTCCCGGTTGAAATTGCTTACACCTTAATTCCATTTATCATCGTTGCGGCGTTGTTCTATTTCACGGCAGTTAAAGAGAATGAAATTGTTAAGCCGCAAGAAAATGTTCAACATGAAATCGTGGTCAACGGTATTCAGTGGTCATGGCAATTTACTTACCTTGATGCAGGTAAAGATGTAACTCTTACCGGCACACCTGCCAAGCCGCCGGTACTTGTGGTTCCACAAGGCGAGCGGGTTCGTTACACCATTAATTCAAACGACGTAGTTCATGGTTTCTGGATTCCAGAATTTATGATTCAGATTCAAAATCTGCCCGGCGTAACAAATCATCTGGAATTCACCGCTAATAAGTTGGGAGATTTCCCAGGTCGATGCAACATTCTCTGCGGCAGAAACCATGCGCAAATGCTCTTCACTGTACGAGTTGTTACACCAGCTGAATATGAAACTTATATTTCTAATCTGAAACTTGAAATCGAGAAGGCGAGCCAAGCATGACCACATACGCTCAACGCGAAGCAGAGGAAACGCTGACAGTCGTGCCAACCTCCAAAGGGCGCCATTTCGTACGTTTCATAACCTCAACTGACCACAAGACCATCGGTTATCTCTATTTGATGACGACGTTTGCTTGGTTCTTAATTGGTGGAATTTTGGCTTTGGTTTTGCGCGCTGAATTAACTCGACCAGGCATGCAGTTCATCAGCAACGAGCAATACAACCAAGTATTTACTATGCACGGCACAATTATGTTGCTTATGTTTGCAACGCCATTGTTCGTTGGTTTTGCCAATGTGATTATGCCTCTGCAAATTGGCGCTGCAGACGTGGCTTTCCCACGTCTAAACATGTTGTCTTACTGGATCTATTTGTTCGGCGGCATCATGGCTTTTGCAGGTTTCTTATCTCCAGGTGGCGCAGCCTCCTTTGGCTGGACTGCATATGCGCCACTATCTAATTCTCAATATTCACCTGGCATCGGCGGCGACCTCTGGATCGTTGGCCTGGCTATAGGTGGTATCGGAACAATTCTCGGTGGCGTTAACTTCATTACGACTATTTTCACAATGCGCGCACCAGGTATGACGATGTTCCGCATGTCTATCTTTAGCTGGAACGTATTACTTACTTCGATTTTAGTTTTGCTTGCATTCCCACCACTTGCAGCAGCATTACTCGCGCTCGAATCTGACCGATTATTTGGTTCACATATCTTTGACCCAGCCAATGGAGGTGCGATGCTCTGGCAGCATCTCTTCTGGTTCTTTGGCCATCCGGAAGTTTATATTCTGGCGTTACCGTTCTTCGGAATCGCTACAGAAATTTTGCCGGTATTTAGTCGTAAACCAATTTTTGGTTATAAAGGTTTGATTGCTGCAACCATCGCAATTTCAGCGCTTTCAGTTTCAGTTTGGGCGCACCATATGTTTGCCAGCGGACAAGTGCTATTGCCATTCTTCTCCTTCATGACTTTCCTAATCGGCATTCCGACTGGTGTTAAGTTCTTTAACTGGATCGGAACCATGTGGCGTGGTCACGTTACTTTTGAAACACCGATGCTTTGGGTAATGGGCTTCCTGATCACCTTCTTATTCGGTGGATTAACTGGAATTATTTTGGCTTCACCACCACTTGATTTTGCAGTTTCAGCTTCATACTTCGTAGTTGCCCACTTCCATTACGTGTTATTCGGAACTGTGGTCTTTGCGATGTTCGCCGGTTTCTATTTCTGGTGGCCAAAGATGACTGGACGCATGCTCAATGAGCGCTTGGGCAAGATCCACTTCTGGACTTTGTTCTTTGGGTTCCACACAACATTCTTGATCCAGCACTGGCTAGGCATTAAGGGTTTCCCTCGTCGCTATGCCGACTACTTAGCAACTGATGGATTTACTACCATGAATATGATCTCGACAATTGGGTCAATTCT
>CAZFZK010000012.1:15290-17080 GCA_964523605.1 uncultured Candidatus Planktophila sp.
GCCATCAATGTTTGGATCACTCGCAAGTCACCACTAGTTAATTGCGATGATCCTTGGGGATATGGCGCTTCATTGGAATGGGCAACCTCTTGCCCGCCTCCGCGCCACAACTTCTTGACAATGCCGCGCATTCGTTCAGAGCGTCCAGCATTTGATCTACACCACCCACATATTAAAACCGAGGGGCACTAAGTAAATGAAAGCTAATTACCGCCTCTTTGTTGGCTTAGCAGTTTTCTACGCAATCATGACCTTTGTTTACTATTACGTAGGTGGCGAACCATTAGGTATCTCATGCCTACTTCTTAGCTCTTTGCTAGCAGGAATGGTTGGTTACTACGTTTGGTTTACTGATCGTCGTATCGGTACGACTTTGCCCGAAGATAACCTGCAAGGAGAGATCGCAGATTCAGCGGGTGAGTTAGGTTTCTATAGCCCACATTCATGGTGGCCACTTCCGGTTGCAGCAAGCATGTTTGCCGTAGGTCTAGGTCTAATTATCGGATGGTGGCTAACGCTTCTTGGAGTCGGCGCCCTCGTAATTAGCATTATCGGTTTTGTAACCGAGTACGAAAAGCCAAGCAACGATACAGCTCATCATTAACTAGCGCGTTTTTGTGCTTAAAAAATTCGCTCCTGGGCTCTTCGTTTTTCTGTGGAGCACCGGATTCATAGGCGTTAAGTATGGAATTCCATACGCGCCACCGTTCTATTTTGTTGCTATCCGTATGGCGATTGCAGCTCTACTACTTTTCATTGCATTGTCATTCTTGCGAAAGAGTCAACCGATTACTCGGGCGATTATTTTGCCTTCATCCTTGATTGGTCTAACTCTGCATGGAGCGTATTTGGGAGGTTGTTTCTTTGCAGTAAGTAGAGGGCTACCTGCAGGATTGACTGCACTGATAGTTAGTTTGCAGCCTGTACTGGTAAGTCTCTTTGCCGCTAGATATCTAGGGGAGCCGCTGAAGCCACGTGCGGTATCAGGTTTACTTCTGGGGTTAATTGGGCTTTTTGTAGTGGTGATCCCACGCATTAACGTTTCTGGTACAAACTCCATCTCCTTAGTTTCTATTGCTGCCTGCGTAGTTGGTTTACTCGGAGGCACCATCGGCACAATTTTGCAGAAGAAGTATGGGGGAGCGATCCCAACACTTGCGGGCACTTCGATTCAGTATGCCGCTACTGCTTTAGTTCTTTTAACGTTGGCATTGACATTTGAAGAACCGAATATTTCGTGGACACCTGAATTCATTGGAGCGCTCACCTGGTTAGTCTTGGCGTTATCTTTTGGCGCAATTCTCTTACTCTTCTTTTTGCTCTCTCATGGAAGTGCTGCAAGTGTTTCTTCGCTTTACTACCTAGTTCCAGCGGTAACCGCTATCGAGGCATATTTCTTTTTCGACGAACACATCTCGGTGCTTTCCCTGTTCGGTACAGCGATCACCGTTATAGGTGTCTGGCTAGTTGTTGGAAAGCAGA
The DNA here is from genome assembly GCA_964523605.1 of uncultured Candidatus Planktophila sp. GTDB lineage: Bacteria > Actinomycetota > Actinomycetes > Nanopelagicales > Nanopelagicaceae > Planktophila. The sequence goes on from CAZFZK010000012.1 coordinate 16,773, forward strand.
AAGAAACCCCAGCAACTAATTAGCTACTGGGGTTTCTTTTAGAACTATACGAAATCGAACTTTATTTATGCTCAATTTCTTTGAGATCGTTTGCCGTTGGTTTTGCGATACTTTCAGCATTGGCCTGGCTAATGCGCTTACGTAGCTTGTTTCTTAAAGCTCCGCCTCGGCGAACACCGCGGGCATCTACATCTTCAAGTGCCAGTGCCGGTGCTTGATCGTGAGCAGTTAGCTTCCATGCTAATTCTGGTGAGATCGGTTCGTGAACTTCCACGAACTCACCATGTGGCAGCATCAGTAAGCGACCA
>CAZFZK010000013.1:0-4689 GCA_964523605.1 uncultured Candidatus Planktophila sp.
AGGTGGCACATCCCTGGTGAAACTTTTTTCAACCAGATGAAGAGGATGAAACCTGATCTGAAGGTAGTGGGATTTGTCCAAAACGTCACTAGGAAAAAACGGACATTTAGAACTTAGCCATTAACATTTTGGTAACTTTTAACATTTAGAAATTAGGCTGAAAAAGCGGCGAAAAACCAGCTTTCTCGCCAATTCAGCCAAGAGATCTGGCTAAATATTCGATAGAAGCAAGATAGATAGGTGTAACGGTAACCTTGTGTGGTGAGCCCAGAAAACAGCCCCAGCGTGGAATCTACGCAAGATGCGCAAACTGCCCTTGAGGCGCACATCTTGGGCGTAGTCGCACAGGCTATAGCGCGGGGAGCTTTTACCGGTGCGGTCCCAGCCGGCGTTCGGCTCGAACGGCCAAAAAATCGTGACCATGGTGATTACGCAACTTCAATTGCATTGCAGTTAGCAAAAGCAGCTGGCATCGCACCGCAAGAAGTTGCCAAAATTATTGCAGCAGATTTAACGGCACTAGATGAAATTACTTCCGTTGATATTGCTGGCCCAGGATTTATTAACATAACGTTGAACCGCGCGAGCCAAGCAGAATTAGTTCGCACCATTTTAACTGCCGGTGATAAGTACGGTCACGGTAATTCCTTAAATGGCGTAAGCATCAATCTCGAATTCATTAGTGCAAATCCAACTGGCCCCTTGCATTTGGGTCACACCCGTTGGGCCGCAGTTGGCGATGCACTTGGTCGCGTTCTTGCTGCAGCGGGAGCAAACGTCACTCAAGAGTTTTACATTAATGACCGCGGAAACCAGATGGATTTGTTTGGTGCATCAGTTGAAGCTGCAGCTCTTGGATTACCTATTCCAGAAAATGGTTACCAAGGCGAATACATTGGCGACTTAGCAAAAACTTTAGTAGCCGAAGATAAAAGTATTTTGGATTTAACTGGCACGGCTCGCACTACTGAGTTCCGTGAGCGCGCATATAAATTACAACTTGCTCAGCAACAAGGCGTGCTCGAAACATTCCACACTCATTTTGATGTTTGGTTCTCAGAGCGCACCTTGCACGACAGCGGTGCAGTCGAACACGGCATGGATAAATTGCGTAAGCAAGGGCATGTTTTTGAACTAGAAGATGCAACGTGGCTACGAACAACTGACTATGGCGACGATAAAGATCGAGTTCTAATTAAAAGCGATGGTTCATATACCTATTTCTCCTCGGATACTGCTTATTACATTAATAAGCGCGAGCGTGGCTTTGATATTTGTATTTACATGTTGGGTGCTGACCACCATGGCTATGTAGGACGTCTAAAAGCTACTGCTGCTTGCGCCGGAGATGATCCTGAATACAACGTGCATGTCTTAATCGGTCAGTTAGTAAAAATTATGGAAGGCGGCGAGGAAGTTAAGCTTTCTAAGCGCGCTGGCACAATTATTACCTTAGAAGAATTAGTTGAAAAAGTTGGCGTCGATGCTGCTCGCTATACCTTGATCCGTTACCCAGTTGAAACTCCCATGGTCTTAGATGTTGATATTTTGAAATCTAATACCAACGAGAATCCGGTCTATTACGTGCAATATGCACATGCTCGCATTGCTGCCGTCCTTCGTAATGCCGCCGAGTTAAATATTTCTAGTGACTTAAATTCTTTTGATCCAACTCAACTTTCACATGATCGCGAAAATGAATTACTTGGTTCATTGGCACAGTTCCCACGCATTGTCGCAAGCGCTGCTGAACTGCGCGAACCACATCGCGTTGCCCGTTACCTAGAGGAATTAGCTGGTGTGTATCACGGCTTCTATGCTGACTGTCGCGTCTTGCCACTTGGTGATGAACCAGCAGCCGCTGTTCATTCTGCGCGCGCTGCTCTTTGTGCGGCCACAAAGCAGACCTTAAAAAATGGATTGCAACTACTTGGTGTTAGCGCACCGGAGCGGATGTAACGATGTCAATTAATAATTCAACAGCTGCTAATGAAAATATGTGGTCACAAAATGTTGATCGAAGTGGCGCAGAATTAAGCATCAGTGGAATTTCGGTTTCCAAATTAGCAAAAGAGTTTGGTACACCTGCTTTTATTTTAGATGAAGCTGATTTCCGCACTCGCGCATTAGCTTGGAATGATTCGCTGAAAGAAAACTTTGGCGATAATGCAGGCACTGTTTATTATGCTGCCAAAGCCTTTATTTGTACTGAAGTTGCTCGCTGGATAACCACTTTAGGAATCGGCATCGATGTTTGCACATCTGGTGAACTTGCTGTTGCTCTGGCTGGTGGCATAAACCCAGCCAAAATTGAGGTCCACGGCAACAATAAATCCTTAAGCGAAATAGAGCGGGCAGTAGAAGTTGGCGTCGGCACCATCGTGATGGATTCAATGCATGAGATCGAGCGCGTGGCTGCGGCTGCAACCAAATTCGAAAAAGTACAACGAGTTTATTTGCGGTTAACGCCAGGCATCCAAGCGCATACCCACGAATCAATTTCGACCGCACACGAAGATGTAAAGTTTGGTTTTTCAATTGCAAGTGGCGCAGCTTGGGCGGCAATCGAAGCAGTTCGTAAACATCCTTCATTAGAACTGCGCGGATTCCATTCTCACATCGGTTCCCAAATCTTTGGTGTCGACTCATTTGAGTTAGCCGCAGAGCGCTTAATCGGGCTACTTGCAAAATATCGCGATGCTTTTGGTGCGCAATTGCCAGAACTTGATTTGGGTGGCGGTTATGCAATTGCTTATCTGCCAGGTGAAGTAACTGTTAATCCAGTCGATGTAATTCCGGCGCTGGCAAAGACTGTTAAGTCAGCATGTGCTGCTGCAAATTTAGCTGTACCAAAGATTTCAATTGAACCAGGTCGGGCCATCGTTGGCCCAACTATGTTTACACTTTATGAAGTTGGTACAACCAAAGATGTAACTCTAGAAACTGGCGAGATTCGTAAATACATTTCGATCGATGGCGGTATGAGCGATAACGCTCGCCCTGCTCTTTATGATGCGGAATATTTCGCAATCCTGGCTAATCGCAAATCAACCGTTGCCGATAGCAATTCTCGGTTAGTCGGAAAACATTGCGAGACTGGCGATATTGTTATTAGCGAAATTCAACTACCTGGCGATATTGCCCCAACTGATTTAATCGCAGTTCCGGCAACTGGCGCATATGGCCGTTCAATGGCAAGTAATTACAACCATGTACCAAAACCACCAGTTATTTCAGTAAAAGATGGCAAAGCCCGCGTAATTGTGCGCCGTGAAACTGAAGCCGATCTCTTAAACCTCGATATTTAACGTGCATCACTCCATCTGTGAAAGAATTGTCCAATGAGCAGCGAACTTAAGACCATCTCGATTGGCATGCTTGGCTGCGGAGTTGTTGGTAGCCAAGTAGCTCGCCTGCTCCAATCTGACCAAGAAGAACTTTCCAAGCGTTCCGGCGCCGAACTCGTCTTGAAGAAAATCGGCGTTCGTACAGCCGGTACCCGCGACGGAATTCCAGCAGCATTGTTAACTACAGATTTGCTCTCAGTTGTAAATGATCCAGAAATTAATATTGTTATTGAAGTCATGGGTGGCATCGAACCTGCACGTGAATTGATTTTGGCGGCAATTGCCAACAAAAAATCGGTAATTACTGCAAACAAAGCTTTGCTTGCAACTCATGGTCACGAGCTTTTCAATGCTGCCGATGCAGCCGGTGTAGATCTTTATTACGAAGCAGCGGTTGCGGGTGCAATCCCGATTATCCGTTCAATGCGCGAATCACTTGCGGGCGATCAAATCACTCGAGTGATGGGAATCGTAAACGGAACTACAAATTACATTTTGACCAAGATGCACGAAGAAGGTCGTAACTTCGCTGACGTTTTAGCCGAAGCACAAAAACTTGGTTATGCCGAAGCTGACCCAACTGCTGATATCGAGGGTCATGATGCGGCCGCCAAGGCTGCGCTTCTTGCTAGCTTGGCATTTCACAGCACTGTGACAATTGATGAGGTTTATTGCGAAGGAATTTCAAATATCAGCTCCGATGATATTGCTGCCGCCAAAGTAATGAACTCGGTAATTAAATTACTTGCAATCGCTGAGCTCACTGTGAAAGACGAGATTTCAGTTCGCGTGCACCCGGTAATGTTGCCGCTTACGCATCCACTCGCAAATGTGCGCGACGCGTTTAACGCTGTTTATGTTGAATCTGAAGCTGCTGGTCAATTGATGTTCTACGGTCGTGGTGCAGGTGGTGCTCCAACGGCATCTGCCATTTTGGGCGACTTAGTTGCAGTAACTCGCCACCGGGCTTATTCCACAGTTGGATATGGCGAAAGTGATTACGCAGATTTAGATATCGCGCCACTTGGTGACGTTAAATCTCAGTTCTTAATCCGTCTTTGGGTAGCTGATAAATCAGGTGTTTTAGCAAGTATTGCAACTGTTTTTGCTAACCAAGGTGTCTCAATACAAGGTGTCCGCCAATCTGGCATGGGCGCAGATGCTGAACTAATCGTGGTCACTCACGCTGCAACTGAAGATAATTTAGATGCAACAGTTGATGCACTTAAGGCCATGGATATAGTTAAAAATGTTGAGAGCGTAATTCGAGTCGAAGGTGTTGGTGCGTAATGGGTTTATTTGGAAACAAAACCGCTAAATCTGCTGGCGCACATCAATGGCG
>CAZFZK010000013.1:4789-17025 GCA_964523605.1 uncultured Candidatus Planktophila sp.
GCGGCCTATGCCGTTAAAGCTGGCATGCGCCCAGTTGTATTAATTCCAAATGGAAAAATTGCGATGGGAAAGTTAGCTCAAGCAATCGCACACGATTCAACAATCTTGCAAGTAAATGGAAACTTCGACGATTGCTTAACTTTGGCACGCGACTTAGCAACAGATTATCCAGTTGCTCTGGTTAACTCAGTTAATCCATTTAGAATTGAAGGCCAAAAGACTGGCGCTTTTGAAGTAGTAGATCTTTTAGGTGATGCACCAGATCTGCATGTATTGCCGGTCGGTAATGCCGGAAACATAACTGCTTACTGGAAGGGATATCGCGAATATAACCAAGATCGCATCTCGACCAAGTTGCCACAAATGTGGGGATTCCAAGCTGCGGGTTCAGCGCCGATCGTTAAGAACAAAATTATTACTAAGCCCGAAACAATTGCAACTGCAATTCGCATTGGTAATCCAGCATCTTGGGCACAAGCAATCGAAGCTCGTGATTCTTCAGGTGGCGTAATTGATTCAGTTACAGATCGCGAGATATTGGCTGCTTACCGCTTAATTGCAGCTAAAGAAGGCATCTTTGTTGAGCCATCTAGTGCTGCTGGTCTTGCTGGCTTGATCAAATATAAGAAAGCCAAAAAGCTGCCAACAGGTAAAAAGATTGTAATTACTGTTACTGGACATGGATTAAAAGATGTCCAATGGGCACTTGAAGGTGCGGCTAAACCAAAGATTGTTCCGGTCAACGCTAAAGCTGCTGCGAAAGCGTTAGGACTCTAGGTCGCAAGGACTAGGGGACATTAAAAATGGCGAAACCAACTTTCCGAGCGACTCCGAGTCAGATTCAAGTTCCGGCAACTAGTGCCAACTTGGGACCTGGCTTTGATTCACTTGGGTTGGCGCTTCAGATGCATGATAAATATGTTGCGCGAGTAATTGATGAACCAGGCTTAGACATCGATGTAATCGGTGAAGGCGCTGATAATTTGCCGCGTAATGAAAAGAACTTACTTGTTAAAGCTATGTTTGCAGGTTTTGATTACCTTGGTGGCCGCCCACGTGGCTTAGCAATACGTGCCAAGAATGTAATTCCACATGGTCGTGGACTTGGATCATCGGCTAGTGCGATTGTTGGTGGATTAGCACTTGCTCGTTCACTCGTTCTAGGTGGCGACGAGAAAATTACTAACGAAGTTATGTTGCAACTTGCGACAAATCTTGAAGGACATCCAGATAATGTGGCAGCTGCAATTTATGGTGGCGCTACAGTTGCATGGCAAGAAAATCAGCATGGCAAATTAGTTGCGCAAGCTATTTCACTTTCCGTCGATCATCGTATTTCGGCGTTGGCATTTATTCCAGAAACTGCGGTATCAACTGCCAAAGCTCGCCGGTTATTGCCGGAAACAATTCCGTATCGCGATGCAGTTAATAACTCGACTAACACAGCGCTATTGGTGCATGCGCTAACTCTTCGCCCAGATTTATTATTTGTTTCTACCGAAGATTTCTTACATCAGTCATATCGCCAAGAAGCCATGCCTGCCTCTTTTGCCCTACTAACTAAGTTCCGCAAAGCAGGTGTTGCTGCCTTTATTTCAGGAGCTGGGCCGACCGTGCTTGTTCTGCACACCGGCGGGGCTACCGAAGTAGCCGAGCTAACTCATGCGGCAGGGGATAAGTTCCGCATCGAAGAAGTTGCGATTTCTGCGGCGGGAGTGCTACCGTTCTGACATCTTCTTAGGCGATCTGCCTGTAACTCCTGAAGATAATTTAAAAAATACCACCGGCTTTCGCCTCAAATATCAAAGTAGATAAGCAAAATCTCCTAAATATTTACGCATAAGCCATTACTGAAAAGACCGAAATGACCGATACACCTGAAGTAACTCCAGTACGTTCAAGTAGCCCCGAGTTATCTGCGATGACCCTTCCGAAATTAAAGGAAGTAGCCACCCAACTGGGAATTGATGGCGCCGCAAAGCTTAAGAAGGATGCTCTCGTAACTGCAATCGCTGATCTGCAAGCAGCAAACCGCGAAGCCGCAAAGGCTGAACGCGAAGCTCGTCGCGAAGCACGCAATGCTAAGAAGCGTGGCAATAAAGATAATTCAAATAACTCAAACGCTAATTCAAATGATGACGGCGACGAAGATACCGATGACAATTCATCAAGCTCATCGAATGATTCAAACTCAAATTCAAACCGTCCAAACCGTGATCGCAATGACCGTGGTCGCGATCGTCAAGGACGTAATCGCGATCGTCATAACCGTGATCGTTCAGATCGCGGTGGTCGCCATGAACTCGAAATCGTAATCTCTGACGATGATGTCTTGCTTCCAGTCGGCGGTATCGCAGACATCATGGAAAGTTACGCATTCATTCGCACCGGTGGTTACTTGCCAAGCCCGAACGATGTTTATATCTCGCTACAACAAGTACGCCGCTTTGGTTTACGTAAGGGCGATGTTGTAACTGGCGCAGTACGTCAGCCACAAGAAGGCGAGCGCCGCGAGAAGTTCAACGCACTAGTTCGCTTAGACACTATTAACGGCGTAACACCTGATGAAGCACGTAACCGCGTTGAGTTCTCAAAGCTAGTTCCGCTTTATCCGCAAGAGCGTTTGCGTCTTGAAACTGAACCAAATGTTTTGACTACTCGCGTTATCGATTTGATTTCACCAATTGGTAAAGGCCAGCGCGGACTTATTGTTTCGCCACCTAAAGCCGGTAAGACCATGGTCTTGCAATCAATTGCTAATGCGATCACAACTAATAACCCTGAGTGTCACTTGATGGTTGTTCTAGTTGATGAGCGCCCTGAAGAAGTTACCGATATGCAGCGATCAGTTAAAGGTGAAGTTATTGCTTCAACTTTCGATCGCCCAGCAGATGATCACACCACGGTTGCTGAACTGGCAATTGAGCGCGCTAAGCGTTTAGTTGAATTAGGTCACGATGTAGTTGTGTTGCTCGATTCAATTACTCGTTTAGGTCGCGCATATAACATCGCAGCTCCTGCTTCAGGTCGCATCCTTTCTGGTGGTGTTGATTCAGCTGCGTTGTATCCACCTAAGAAGTTCTTCGGTGCCGCTCGTAATATTGAAGATGGTGGTTCACTAACAATCCTGGCAACAGCACTTGTTGATACTGGTTCTCGTATGGATGAAGTTATCTTCGAAGAGTTCAAGGGCACCGGAAACATGGAACTTATTCTTGATCGCCGCATGGCAGATAAGCGTATTTTCCCTGCAGTTAACGTCGTGGCCTCTGGTACTCGTAAGGAAGAAATCCTGATGGGTTCTGAAGAACTAAACATTGTCTGGAAACTTCGTCGCGTTCTACACGCTCTTGAACCACAAGCAGCGTTAGAACTATTGCTCGAAAAGATGAAGGGCACTAAGTCCAACGTGGAATTCTTGATGCAGATCCAGAAGACCACCGCGGGTCCTGACAACTAACCGCCCAGAGAACCATAAGGCGCTAGTTACCGCGTGAAAGCACCCCCGATTTCTCGATATCTAGCTCCCCGCGTTACCCTTACGCCCTAGACAATTACGACCCTAGTAACCGCTGGTTCTGGTTCACGTGTTCGCACGACCCAGGCCATTAAAAATGAGGTATGAAATGAAGCCAGAGATCCACCCAGAATATAAAGAGACCCAAGTAACTTGTGGTTGCGGCGAGAAGTTTGTTACTCGCTCAACAGTTGCCAGCGGTTCAATCTATGTTGAAGTTTGTTCAGTTTGCCACCCGTTCTACACCGGCAAGCAGCGCATTCTCGACACTGGTGGTCGCGTTGCTAAGTTCGAAGAGCGTTTCGGTAAGAAGAAGTAGCTTTCTAAAAAGACCGCATCGCAACCTGTCATGGGTTGCGGGGCGGTTTTTTTATTTTCTTTCCCAATAATTAAGTTAACGAGTCAAAGAAAGGCAGATAATCAAATGGCTAATGATCGTTTTGCATCTGCCGACGAACTTGTTAAGGAATACGCCGAACTCGAAGCAAAAATGGCTGATCCAACTATTCATGAAGATGCCAACAATGCTCGCAAACTTGGACGTCGTTACGCCCAACTTGGTCCAGTGGTTTCGGGTTATCGCGTTTGGCGCGCAGCCGAAGATGATCTTGCGGCTGGTCGCGAGATGGCAGCCGAAGATGCTGATTTCGCCGCCGAAATTCCAGCACTTGAAGAAGCTGCACAAATTGCAGGCGACAAGTTAGAAGAGTTGTTATTACCGCGAGATCCCAATGATGATCGAGATGTAATTTTGGAAGTAAAGGCTGGCGCTGGTGGCGATGAATCAGCACTCTTTGCGGGCGATTTATTGCGCATGTATATGCGTTATGCCGAAAAGCGAAATTGGAAAGTAGAAGTTATTGATGCCACTGAAAGTGAAATGGGTGGCTACAAAGACATTTCAGTAGGTGTTAAATCAAAGGGCACTGCAGCTCCGGGTGAATCACCATATGCACGCTTAAAATTTGAAGGTGGCGTGCACCGAGTGCAACGTGTGCCAGAGACTGAATCACAAGGCCGAATTCACACTTCTGCAGCGGGTGTATTGATCTTGCCCGAAGCTGAAGAAATCGATGTCGAGCTAAACATGAACGATGTGCGCGTAGATGTTTACCGCTCATCTGGCCCAGGTGGTCAATCCGTTAATACCACTGACTCTGCAGTTCGCTTAACTCACGTGCCAACCGGCATCGTGGTGTCATGTCAGAACGAGAAGAGCCAGTTACAGAATAAAGAATCTGCTCTTCGTATTTTGCGCGCGCGTTTATTGGTAGATGCGCAAGAGAAAGCTGATGCAATTGCTTCAGCTGAGCGCAAGAGCCAGGTGCGCACAGTAGATCGTTCAGAACGTATCCGTACTTATAACTTTCCAGAAAACCGCTTGAGCGATCATCGAGTTAATTACAAATCAAATAACTTAGATGCCGTGCTAAATGGCGAACTAGATGATGTTATTCAGGCTTTGCTTGATGCTGATAAGGCCGCCAAATTAGCTTCAACTGAAAAGTAAGTACGTAGGATTTAAGATGCAGATCAAAGCGCTGATTAGTGATGGCAAAGCGCAGATCGAAGCTGCTGGCTATTCCAGCGTTGATGCTGAAATTCTTTTCTCACATCTTTTAGGTTTAACTCGCATGGAGTTACATAACCCAATAGCACTTGAACGTGCATTGGCAGAAGTTACTGATGAGAGTGCGATTATTGATGGTTATGCCGAGTTAGTTCAGCGCCGCTGCAACCACGAACCAGTGCAGTATTTAACTGGCAATGCTGGCTTTCGGAACTTAAATCTTGTAGTTGGACCAGGGGTATTAGTTCCTCGCCCTGAAACCGAAGGATTAGTTGAAGAAGTTCTTAAACATATTGCGAATTTGCCCGGCCCAGTTTCGGTTATTGATTTAGGCGCGGGCTCAGGTGCGATGGCAATTTCGATAGCAACGGAAGCACCAAATACACATGTAATAGCGGTTGAAAAGAGCTTAGATGCCATCGAATGGCTAAAGCAGAATGTGGCTTTCTACGATGAAAGCATTCGTATTGTTCAAGGCGATGTAGCTGATGTCCTTGAAGGCGTTAAGTGCGACGTTGTTGTGGCAAATCCGCCTTATGTGCCTGATTCACAACCATTGCCAAAAGATGTGGCTAATTTTGAACCGGCAATTGCGCTATTTGGTGGCAGTGATGGGCTGGGAATTCCTAAGCGGTTTATCGAAGCTGCGGCTCGTTTACTTAAAGCTGGTGGGCTATTAGCGATTGAACATACTGAAACCCAAGGCGAGGCAATTGCGAAATTGCTAAGTGCAGACTTTAACCAAATTACACTTCATCAAGATCTGTCTGGTCGGCCACGATGGACAAGTGCGTTGAGGAAAAACTCATGAGCGAAATTATTAAGCTAACTTCTGAAGATTTCGCGGCTCAGGTATCGCTGGCAGCAAAAGCAATTCGTGATGGTTACGTAATAGTGGTGCCACTGGAAAATAGTTACGTTTATTTATGCGACGCCTTTAGTCATGATGCGGTTCGCACAATGCACGTAATGCGAGGTGACGTACTTGGTATTGCAGCCCAAGTTTTGATTTCAGATGCAGCACGAGCTGTGGGAATCATCCGTGATTCAAGTGAAGATTTACAAAAGTTAACCAGCGCATTTTGGCCCGGCTTGTTGTCAGTAACAGCCAAACCACAGTTAGCCCTTAATTGGGACCTTGGCGATGATCGCAATTTAGATCGCATTAATATTCGCGTTCCCGCTGCAGAATTCGCGCGAGCCGTAACTGCTGAAGTTGGGCCGTTAGCAACTGCAAGTGCGACTTTGGCCGGACAGCCAGCGATAAATAGCATCGACGACATCTCAATTGATGGAACTCACTTGGCTTTGATTTTTGATGGTGGCATATTGGCCAAAGGACAACCAACCACAATCGTGGAAACCACTGAAACTGGGCTCAAAGTAGGGCGAATTGGGGCGATTTCACAGGCGCAATTGGCTGAAGTCACTCCCGATATTGCGCTGATTGGCAACTAGTTTTAATCGGCTTCCTAATAGGATTCAGGCATGAGCGACGATACTTTTTACGGCCCAGATTTCGAGCTACTTTCCAAACAAGATCCAGATATTGCTGGAGTTGTTTTATCTGAGCTAAAGCGTCAACAACAGAACTTGCAGTTAATTGCTAGCGAGAACTTTACTTCTCGTGCTGTTTTAGCGGCACTTGGTTCAACTCTTTCAAATAAATATGCCGAAGGTTATCCAGGCAAGCGCTACTACGGCGGTTGTGAAGAAGTAGATAAGGCCGAAGTTATTGCGATTGATCGTGCTAAAGAACTTTTCGGAGCCGATCACGCAAATGTGCAACCACATTCAGGTGCAAGTGCAAACGTTGCGGTCTACCAAGCATTTACTAAACCGGGCGATACCGTGCTTGCAATGTCGCTGCCTCACGGCGGTCACTTAACTCATGGTTCAAAAGTTAACTTTTCCGGAAAGTGGTTCAATGTGGTTTCATATGGCGTTCGCGAGGACAACGAGCTAATTGATTACGATCAATTGCGCGATCTAGCAATTGCCAATAAGCCAAAGATGATTTGCTCAGGTGCTACCGCTTATCCAAGTTTGATCGACTTCGAAAAAGTTCGCCAGATTTGCGATGAAGTTGGCGCAATCATGTGGGTTGATGCAGCGCACTTCATTGGCCTAGTTGCCGGTAAAGCGATTCCGTCTCCGGTTCCGTACGCCGACGTAGTTTCATTTACAACTCATAAAGTTTTGCGTGGCCCACGTGGTGGCATGATCTTGACCAAAGCCGAACACGCAGCCGCGATTGATAAGGCAGTTTTCCCAGGCATGCAAGGCGGTCCAATCATGTCGGCAGTTGCTGGCAAAGCTGTGGCGCTTAAAGAATGCGCTCAGCCGGCTTACCAAAAGTACGCCAAGGACGTTATTACAAACGCTAAAGCACTTGCTGCAGGCTTAGAAGCAGAAGGCATGCGCGCAGTATCTGGCGGAACTGAAACTCATTTAGCGCTAATCGATATTCGCAGCACTGGCGTTAATGGCAAAGTTGCTGATGAACGATGCGGATTAGCCGGAATCAGTTTGAACAAGAATTCAATTCCATATGATCCAGAAGCACCTTCAGTAACAAGCGGTATTCGCGTTGGTTCACCAGCGACTACTACCCAAGGTATGGGTGTTAATGAAATGAAAACTATTGCTAACTTAATTGCTCGCGCAGTTAAGAACGAAGATGAGAGCAAATTTGCTGGCCTCAAAGCTGAAGTTCACGCTTTGACTGCGCAATTCCCAATCTACCAAGCGTAGGCAGCTCAATTCTAAATGCGTGAATATCTAGTAACTCTGCTGATTGCAGCAGCGCTCTGCTATTTAATTACACCGCTAGTTCGCAACTATGCAATTAAGTTTGGCGCAGTAGCTCAAGTTAGAACTCGTGATGCACACACTTCACCGACTGCACGTTGGGGTGGGGTAGCTATGTGGCTTGCAATGACCTTTACCTTCTTGATCGTCAACCACTTCTCATTAGTTGGAAAGTCATTTGGCCGCGAAGCTCAAGGAATTTTCCTGGCCGCCACGTTTATCGTTTTGCTAGGTATGGCAGATGATCGATATGAACTAGATTCTCTTACCAAATTAGCTGGCCAAGCTCTTGCCGCAGGAATTCTGTTGCTTTACGGAGTCCAAGTTCTTTGGATCCCGGCAAGTGAAGTAATTACCTTGCCAGCAAGTGTTGGTCAGTTCTTGACGGTTTTAATAGTTTTAGTCACGATAAATGCCGTTAACTTTATTGATGGTTTAGATGGCTTAGCTGCCGGAATTGTGGCCGTATCAGCGGCTGCCTTCTTTGCTTTTTCTTATTTGTTAGCCGTTGTTTACGGCTTCTCGCGCGCTGGTGCTCCTTCTCTTATGACCGCTGTAATCATTGGTGTTTGTATTGGTTTCTTGCCACATAACTGGCATCCAGCCCGCATCTTCATGGGCGATTCTGGTTCCATGTTGCTTGGTTTAGTTTTGGCATCTTCGGCAATTACGTTGACTGGTCAGATTGATCCAAATGCAATTTCTGAGGCAAAACTAGGACCAACTTTGTTACCGCTGTTTTTACCTTTTGCAGTTCTAGCGATTCCACTTTCAGATTTAGTGCTGGCAATTATCAGACGTTTGGCAAAAGGAAAGTCACCATTCTCGCCAGATAAAGAACATCTACATCATCGATTGATGAGTGCTGGTAAAACACAACAGCGCACCGCCGTGATTATGTATTTGGCAACGGCCACAATTGCATTTCCAGTAACGATTGCAGCATTCGAATCGATATGGGTTGCAGCACTTTCGGCAGTAGTTCTATTGGCAATCACAATTTTGGTTTATCGATTCAAGTTCGAAAAGGTGGTCAAAGTAAATGGCTAAAAATGATCCAGAGAGTCAGTTATTGCGCGGAGCCATGATTCCATCTTTTGCAGTCGGTGTAGTTGCAATCGCAATTGCTACCTTCGCGCAAGGTAAAGCTGGATTATTTGGCGCGCTGCTCGCGCAATTCATTGTGGTGATCTTTTTTGCCGTGCATCTTTTTGTCTCTCGGCTTTCGACCAAGTTAGACCCCTTGAGCACATTCGCACTTGCGCTCTTTTCTTACTTTGCAAAACTTCTCTTACTAACTGGATTTTTAATTGCCTTAACTCGCCTAACATCGCGCGAATCGATTGATCGAGCTAGTTTTGGTCTGACCGCAATTGCGCTGACTTTTGCCTGGCTAGGCGGGGAAATTGCTAGTTACCTGAAATTGCGGTTGCATTTACCTCTACCCCCTAAACTGGGCGAAAATAAGTAGGTAAGGAGTTCGAAATGGCAATGAAAGATGAAGGCAACGCCCTCTGGTCGATCTTTGGCTATCTCCTTTCCGGCATGCTCTTTTGGGGCGGGGTTGGATATGGGCTGGATAAGTGGCTCAACCAGGGGTATTTCCTCTTAATCGGCCTGCTGCTTGGAATTGGTGCTGCCATCTACCTGGTTTGGCTCCGGTTCGGCCGCGAATAAGGCGCCTTTTCGACTTTTGACCTTGATAAGTCTCAGCCGCCAGTAACCCAACCCACAGCGGTTGGATTTCACACAGGTGCCCTCGAACCCATAAGGTTGCCCCGTCTTAGTTGGTATACGACTTAAAAAGGGGTGTGCGTGCGCTCGCTATTTAGACTTAGCGGAGAAGGCGAAGGATTCGTCCCGCCAAGCAGCAATGACTTTGAATTGCCACCCGTTTTTGGCGATAACGCATTTACCACTAAACCAATTCTTCTTATTTTCTTATCAGTAATTTTAGTTTCAGTTTTCTTCTTACTTTCTTCACGTAAAGCGGCAGTTGTTCCATCCAAACTGCAATTCGCGGGTGAATCAATTTATAGCTTTGTGCGCAACGACTTAGGCCGCGACATCATCGGCCATGAGTTCATGCGATTTGTACCTTATTTGTTCACCCTATTTACCTTTGTACTAACTAATAACATCTTTGGAATCGTGCCGTTCTTGCAATTCCCAACCATGTCACGAGTTAGCTTCCCGTATGTCTTGGCCGTATTTACTTTCGTAGTTTTCCACTACGTCGGAATCCGCAAGCAAGGCATCGTTAAATATCTTAAAGAGATCATGTTTATGCCAGGTGTACCAAAGCCAGTTTATGTTTTGCTAACTCCAATTGAATTGGCAACCTTCTTCTTAGTTCGCCCGCTAACACTTTCACTTCGTTTATTCGCAAATATGTTTGCTGGCCACTTATTACTTCTAGTTTTCATCTTGGGTGGAGAACATCTATTCCAAGGTGTGCTCGGTCTGAAGCTGATCAGTCCATTTGCTTTCGCATTTGGTATCGGTCTTACTTTCTTCGAGTTCATGGTCCAATGTCTACAGGCGTACATCTTTACTCTGTTGACCGCTTTATATATCGCCGGCGCCCTTGCCGACGAGCACTAAATAACCAACATCACTAGTAACTAACGACACTAGCGACTAACGAAAGGCAACAAAATGGAAGGCACACTCAACCTGGTCGGTTATGGCCTATCTGCAATCGGACCTGCGATTGCAACCGGAATGATCTTCGCTGCATACATCAGCGGCGTTGCTCGTCAGCCAGAAGCACGCAGCGTTCTACAGCCAATCGCGTTCCTTGGATTCGCACTTGCTGAAGCGCTTGCACTATTCGGCCTAGTTCTAGCTTTCGTTCTCTAATCCCGCGAACTATTTACCCTAGAAGCAATTAGAAGCAATTAGAGACAACTAAGAGATTAGGTAACTAATGGAGAATTCACTTTATGCAGCAGCGGAGAAAGTTAATCCGCTCGTACCGCATACAGCTGAGCTAATTGTCGGCGCAGTCGCCTTCAGCTTGCTCTTCATTGTTTTGCGTGGTCGCGTTGTGCCAATGTTTGAAAAAGCATTCACAGAGCGCACTGCCGCAATTCAAGGCGGTATGGAACGTGCTGAAAAAGCTCAACTCGAGGCTCAACGCGCACTAGCGCAATACAACGATCAGCTTTCAACAGCTCGCGAAGAAGCGCAGAAGTTGCGTGAAGATGCGCGAGTTCAAGGAACTGCAATCGTTGAAGAACTTCGCGTTAAGGCACAAGAAGAAGCAGCACGCATTACTGCAGCTGCACATGCATCGATCGAGTCAGAACGTCAGCAAGCTGTTACTTCACTTCGTGCTGAAGTAGGAGCACTTGCAGTTGAACTCGCATCAAAGATCGTCGGCGAAGCGCTAGATGACCAGGCTCGACAATCACGTATTGTCGATCGCTTCCTTGATGATCTCGAGAAGTCCAAGTAATTAAGTAAGAAGTCCAAGCCCAGTAATTAGAATTAACTAGAAGTAACTAGTAGAGAAAGAGAATATGAGCGCATTTCTAGGTGGCAGTAGCCGGCAATCTTTACAGGTTGCTCGCGGCGCACTTGATGTTGCCGTAAAAGGCGCAACAGGTGCAACAGCTTCATCTCTAAGCGCTGAACTCTTTGTTGTGGCTTCGACTCTGCATGGTTCACTTTCATTACGTCGTGCGATTACAGACCCATCACGTGATGCTGGTGCCAAAGAAACTCTCGTTAAAGACCTATTCAAATCCTTATCTGCACCAGCAATTGATTTAACTGCCAAAGTTTCATCACTTCGCTGGTCAAACTCTGGTGATCTAGTAAGTGTTCTTGAGCAATTGGCGATTGAAGCGCAAGCATCAGCAGCCAATATCGATGGGGCCCTAGATCGCGTCGAAGATGAGCTATTTGCGGCTGAACAGGCTGTCTCAACTTCACCTGAATTACGTAAAGCTTTGATCACTGTTGGTGCTGATAGCGCCAAGGTGGGCATCGTTAAAGATTTATTTGCCAAGAATGCCAGCCCATACACAGTGGCACTTCTTAGCGAATTAGTTACAACTCTTCGTGGTCGCAGCATCGAAGTTGCATTCCACGATTACAAATACGCACTAGCTGCTCGTCGCAATCGCGTTATTGCATTGGTTCGAGTAGCAGTTGAACTAACTGATGCTCAACGCGATCGCCTAGCGAGCGCGCTAACTGCTCAAGTTGGCCAACCAGTTCGTATCAATATTGAAGTTGATTCAACCGTCCTAGGTGGCGTGGCAATCAAGTTCGCAGATGAATTAGTCGATGGCACTGTTGTCAATCGATTAGCAAGTGCCGGTCGATCCA
>CAZFZK010000014.1:0-8022 GCA_964523605.1 uncultured Candidatus Planktophila sp.
CAAACCTTGTTGCAGATGCAAAGTCTGGAAAGTTGGATTACTTCACAACTAACGATCCTGACACAATTCGTGCAATGAGTTCAGTATCTACCTTTAAGTCAGCTCCACTAGATGTGCTCTTCTACCGCTACTTAGTTATCAACCCAACTGGCCCATTCAGTAACGTAAAAGCTCGTGAAGCTCTTAAGTACGGAATTGACTGGAATAAATTAGTTCCGGCGATTTATGGGCAGCAAGGCAAGGTAATTAACAGTGGTGTGGCTTCAGGTATGTCTTTCCACTTGTCTTCAATTCCGAAGTACAAGTTTGATAAGGCAAAAGCGACAGCACTTCTAAAGGAAGCAAACTTCGACTTCTCGAAGACAATTCGCCTCCGCACATACAATCAATCCCAGCCTGCAGTAATGATTATTCTGACTGCAGTAGCTCAACAACTAACAGAACTGGGAATGAAGGTTGAATTCCTACCGTTCACAGGTGATGCAACGACTGAACTTTGGACAAATCGTAATTACGAACTTGCTCTAAAGGGTCTTAGTGCATTTAACGTTGGCGAGTGGTACGCGGAATACAGTAACCCAGCAACTTTTGAAAAGTTGTTAGGTGCTCAGCCTGCGTACGCTGCATTAAATGCAAAATTGATTCAAGCAACAACTCTTCGCGATACTGGCAAGATTTTGACAGATTTGCAGAAGCTTGAACAACAAGATCTATACAAACTGCCAATGCACTTCTTGAAGCAGGTTGTGTTTATCTCAAAGAACATCAGTGGCACACCAACTAAGTGGGGAAATCCACTCTATGTTTACCAAAACAACATAGCTACTTGGTCTGCTAACTAATTAAGTAACGGCGGTA
Organism: uncultured Candidatus Planktophila sp.; assembly: GCA_964523605.1. Taxonomy (GTDB): domain Bacteria; phylum Actinomycetota; class Actinomycetes; order Nanopelagicales; family Nanopelagicaceae; genus Planktophila. The sequence continues at coordinate 859 of CAZFZK010000014.1, forward strand.
CTGACCTTGGTACGAGAGTATCCTTGGTCAGTACCGCCACTTATTTTTATTTGAATTTAGATTTAATAAGGATGGTAATTTCTTGGTTTCGTTTCTAATCCGGCGAATAGCGATCTTGGTGCCTATGGCATTTACGGTCAGCGCGTTGATTTTTTTCGCCTCGCGTCTTTCTCCGATTGATCCAATTAACGCAATGGTTCCGCCTGATATGGCCGCTGATTCAGCAAACTTAGCTCAACTACGTGAAGAGCTTGGATTAAATGACCACATCATCTTGCAGTATTTTCATTGGCTAAAAAACATAGCAACTGGCGAATTTGGTTACAGCTTACAAAGTGGCCAGCAAATCTCTGAAATTCTGGCGCTACGCATGCCTGCAACTCTCGAATTAGTGCTATCTGCCTTAATTTTATCTACTTTGTTGGCTTTGACTATTGGCTTATTTGCCGGTGCCAAAAAAGGTGGAATTGCAGATAAGTTATCTCGCATACTCGCTGTGGTTGGTATCGCTATGCCAGATTTCTTTATTGGATTAGCTTTATTAAACGTATTTGCCTACCGAGTCGAATGGCTTCCAACTGGTAATCGCGTAGCTCCTGGCCAAGTCACTCTATGGGACCGATTACCTAATCTGATTTTGCCAGTAGCAACTTTAACGATTGCGATGCTCGCAGTTCTTATTCGTTACACCCGCAATTCGGTCCTTGATACTTTAAATCGAGACTTTGTTAAAACCGCACGAAGTAAAGGTGTACCCGAATGGCGCGTGCTTTATAGCCATGTTTTTAGAAATTCACTAGGACCGGTAATGGTGCTTTTGGCTTTTAGACTGCCATTACTTGTTGGTGGGTCAATTCTTGTTGAAAGTGTCTTTCAATGGCCTGGTATCGGCACCACAATCATCGCAGCCGTTTCAGCCTCTGATTATCCGGTGATTATGGTTGTTAGCATGATTATCGCCATGGTTATTTTAGTTGCGAGCTTCTTGGTAGATATCATCAAATCAATCTTGGACCCTCGAGTCAGATTAGGGGGAGGCAACTAATGAAAGAAAAGAAACTTAAGCAGCAATCAACTGCCCGGATATTTATAAGTAATTTTTTGCATAATCCTTCAGCGGTAATTGGTTTAACTATCATCTCTGTAATGATTCTTAGCGCAGTATTTGCTGTTCAAATTTCAGGTGTAGAGCCAGATTACATCGACCCGGTAAATGGACGCCTTGGCCCTAGTTTGGATCACCTAATGGGTACCGATCAATTAGGTCGAGATATGTTTAGTCGTATTTTGTCTGGAGCAAGACAATCAATTTATATTGGCATTCTCGCTTCGTTCTTGGCGAATTTAATTGGAACTATTTTGGGTGCAACAGCTGGCTATTTGGGTGGCAAGATAGATGCAGTTGTAATGCGTATTTCCGAGCTAATAATGACCTTCCCGCAGCTGATTTTAGTGCTTATTTTCGTTTCACTCTTAGGGCAAGGCATTAATAACGTAATCATTGTTTTTGCTTTAACTGGATGGATGACAACTTTCCGATTGGTTCGAGGGGAATTTTTCTCGCTTCGCGAAGAAGCTTTTGTTGAAGCTGATCGTGCTTTCGGATTTTCTAAGCCAAGAATTATCTTTAGGCACATCTTGCCAAACACAATGAGCCCAATTGTTGTTGCATTCACAATTAATATCGCAATCTTCATTATTGCCGAAGCAGGTTTGTCGTTCCTAGGACTTGGTGTTCCTGTAACTACGCCAACTTGGGGTAACTTGCTAACAGCGGCACAAAATCCGGTAGTTGTTAATGAATATTGGTGGTTATGGGTTTTTCCAGCGGCAGCAATTGCAACCTTTGTTTTGGGTGTCAACTTTGTTGGTGATGGCCTGCGCGACGTCTTAGACCCAAGACATAAGTCATTAATTGCCAAAAATAAATGGAAGACAATGTTACTTGGTCGCATAGGGAGAAAAAAGTGAGCCTAACGACTGATAAAGATCTAATTTTGGATCTCAAGAGTGTAAATGTTAAATTCAAAGTTGAAGATGACACATTACATATTCTGCGCGATGTTTCATTAAGCGTTCCAAGAGGTTCTTTTCTTTGTGTTGTTGGCGAATCCGGGTGCGGAAAATCTGTAACCGCTCAAGCAATCATGCAACTGCTCCCTGATAATGGTGAAATCAGCAGCGGAGAGATTCTCTTTTCGCAAGGAGATCAAGTTTTAGAATTAAACAAATTAGAAAAATTTGGAAAACAGATGCGTGATATCCGCGGCGCAAAAATTGGAATGATTTTTCAAGACACGCTCTCCTCGCTTAACCCTGCACATAAAGTTGGGCGTCAAGTAGCTGAAAGTCTTTTACAACACTTTCCTATTTCTAAGGATGAGGCACGAACTCGAGTAGTCGAGTTGTTCCGAAAGCTTGGAATACCTGATCCAGAACGTCGCTACGAGGCTTACCCGCATGAGTTTTCGGGGGGTATGCGTCAACGTGTAATGATCGCAATCGCCACAGTTTGTGAACCAGATTTAGTTATTGCCGATGAACCAACAACTGCCCTCGATGTAACCATTCAGGCTCAAATCATGACCCTGCTAAAAGACTTACAAAAAACCGCAGGTAAGTCATTCATTCTTATTACACACAACATGGCACTGGTTTCAGAAGTTGCAGATCACGTGGCTGTTATGTACTTAGGTCGCGTAGTTGAATACGGTGCAGTTGATCAAGTTCTTCGTGACCCTAGACACCCATATACAAAAGCCTTGATGGCTAGCGTTCCAACACTTGACGCAGACAAGAGTATTGAATTACAAACCGTAGATGGACAAACTCCTTCACCCGCAGAGGTAACAGTTGGTTGCGAGTTTGCCGGCCGCTGTCCATATGTAGTTGCAGCTTGCAAAGAGAAAACTATTGAGATGACCCGCGTTAATCCGGGTCACGATGTACGTTGCATTCGTTTGGATGCAAATGGAAAACTTCCTGTTCTGACTGGAGGTGCTTAAAGTGAGTAACACTCGTACCCCGCTATACAAAGTAGGTCAAATAAAGAAACACTTCCCAGTGTTGGGTGGAGTTTTAAGACGCACTAAAGGTTATGTGAAAGCTCTTGATGGCGTTGATTTAGAAATTTTCCGAGGCGAAACCATTTCAGTTATTGGTGAATCTGGATGTGGAAAAACAACTCTCGGTCGCATGTTGGCTCTACTAGATAAGCCGACAGGTGGCGAACTTTCCTTTGATTTCGGAGAAGGTCTACAAGATGTAACTAGTTTGCGCGGCATAAATCAAATGCGCTTCCGCAAAAAAGTCCAAATGATTTTCCAAGATCCGTACACTTCATTTAATCCGCGCCAACGTGTTGGTGCAGCGATGGATGAAGTACTACGTGTTCATGGCGTTAAAGATGAAGCAGAACGAAGTGCACGCATTCTGGAAGCGTGCGAAATGGTCAATATTCGCCCGGAATATCTGCAGCGCTACCCGCATGAGTTCTCTGGGGGTCAGCGTCAGCGGCTAGCAATTGCGCGCTGTTTAGCGACTAAACCAGAGCTGATTATTGCCGATGAAATTGTTTCAGCCCTTGATGTTTCTATTCAGGCTCAAATCGTTAACTTACTTTTGAAGATTCAAAAAGAGACTGGCTTATCGTTTATTTTCGTTACTCACGATGTTGCGGTCGCTCGCTATGTAGGTCATCGCGTTGCAGTTATGTATCTAGGTAACGTAGTTGAAATTCTTCCGGCCGAATCATTACCTGAAGCGGCAGAGCATCCATACACGATCGCATTATTGTCCGCGGTTCCAAGCATGAATCCAGATGCAAAAGATCATCGAGTTGCATTACAAGGCGAAGTTCCCAGCCCAATTGATATGCCAAGTGGTTGCGCTTTTTCAACTCGCTGCCCATCGGTTATGGATATCTGCAGAACAGAACGCCCAGTATTAAAAATATCAAATATCTCAAAGGGCGATCACCAAGTCGCCTGTCACTTAAATAAAGGAGCAAAGTAATGGCGACCAATCCAAAACTACTAAGAGGCGTAGTTCCTCCAGTGTGTACGCCGTTCACCACTGATTATGAAGTCGATGAAAAATCGCTTCGTCGTTTGATCAACCATTTGATTGATGGCGGCGTTCATGGTCTCTTTGTTCTTGGCTCAACTAGTGAAGTTGCTTATCTAACTGACAAGCGACGTGCAGACGTTATCCGAATTGCAATTGATGAAACCGCAGGACGCGTACCAGTTGTAGCAGGCGCCATCGATATGACAACGCTACGTGTCAATGAACATGTGCGTGCTGCTGTTGCCGCCGGCATCGACGGAATAGTTATAACTGCGCCGTTTTATGTTCGTACTCACCCAGAAGAAATCGCACTACATTTCAAATTAGTTAAAGAAGCATGCGGAGATGTTCCTCTCTACGCGTACGACATTCCAGTTGCAGCAAATAACGTAAAACTTGAAACTGGTACGGTTCTAAAACTGGCTAAAGAGGGCGTTATTCAAGGACTTAAGGACTCTTCCGGCAATGATGCTGGAATCAGAGCAGTCATACTTGGTGCCAAGAAGATGGGGCTTAATGAATTTGTGGTTCTTACTGGTTCTGAACTAACTGTTGATTCAGCTTTGATGTTCGGCGCGCATGGCGTGGTTCCAGGTGTTGGAAATATTGATCCAGCCGGGTATGTAAAGATTTTTGACCTTGTTGCTGCTGGAGATTACAAAGCCGCTAAAGCCGAACAAGAACGCCTTACTGAAATGTTTGGTCTAGTTGACGTTGGTTCCACAGCACGCATGGGCCGTGGTTCATCAGCACTTGGAGCTTTCAAAGCTTCACTTAAGCATCTTGGAATCATCGAAGATGCCCGCATGGCACCACCTCAGATTCCGCTTAACGCCGATGAGATCGCAGCAATCGTTCCATTCCTAAAGAATGCGGGACTAAAAGTTAAATAATGAATCAGCAAGTATTAGCTGTTCGTGGGGTTGGTGGTTATAGGCAATACCGAATTCCCGCTATGGCTGTTACTAACTCTGGTCGGCTTATCGCAATTTATGACGCGCGCGCAGATTTTGATGATCTGCCTGGTCCAGTAGATCTGGTAGTCCGAACTTCAGATGACAACGGCGCTTCCTGGTCAAAGCAAGAAGTATTTCGTAAACATGAAGGTATCTCAGGTTTTGGAGATGCCAGCATTATTATCGATCCAAGTTACGGAAACTACGGCCGCATAATTGTTTTATACCAATGGACGCGCATTGCCGGATTTTTCGAGAGCACGGCAGGCACCGAAATCGATAATCCTTTAATTGCTCATATTGCTAGATCTATTTCTGATGATGACGGAATTACATGGCGTCACGATGTAATTACAGATCAATTAAAAGATGCGAGCACACTTGGAATTTTCGCAACATCAGGGATGGGCGGAAGAATCTCCAGTGGGGAATTCGCAGGCAGGTTGCTGCAAACCTTTGTTTTACGCAATAAATCAGAGCTTTTCTCAGCAATCGGATACAGCGATGATCATGGCGAAAACTGGAAACTTGGAGCCAAGATTGAAGGTGGAAATGAAACCGCTATTGCAGGATTAAATGACGGATCTGTTCTCATTCATTCGCGAGCAACCCCTCACCGTATTTCAGGTAGATCAATCGATGGTGGAGTCTGCCTTACCGAGCTTGAGCCAGATCTCGCATTACCTGATCCAAGTGATAACGGATCCCTTGCTGTTTTATCTAGCGGAGATGTCATTTGCACTCATAACCACGATCCGGATTTACGTAGAAATACAGTTATTAAGAGATCGACCGATGGCGGAAAAACATGGACTTCTAGTATCTGTATCGAAGCCGATAGTTCTGCATATTCAACAGCTTGTGAGTTAGCAGATGGGAATATTGGCGTGCTTTATGAACGAAATGCCTATCAAGAGATCGTCTTTGCGAAGTTTTCTACGAGTGAATTTCAACTAATTGACAGCATTGTTAACCAAACTGAACATTCAACGGATATCGAATTTACTGTAGTGCCTAGATATATCAGGCCAGGAAGAAATCAAGAAGTTGAAGCACAGCTTACAAATGCGCCTACAGTTCCAGAAGTAGATATGAATATTTTTAACATCAAGGAAAGAAAAGAGGTCGGCCCAGCAGGTGGAACAACTAGTGGTGATTCACTTTTTACTTCCGAGGAACTGGACAAGATTCTCGGTCCGATCACGCCAGGCTTACACGATGGTGATGAAGTTAGATTTAGCGCCAGAATTTCAAATCAATTATCGTGTCCAGTCGTAAATCTAAAAATAGTTGATCGAATTGGAGGAATTATCGCCGAATTTGATTCCATGGCCGCTGGAAGCAAGGAATGTATTTTAGATATTCGACAAAAGGTCACAAGTGATGATGTATCTGCTGGGCATACGAGCTTTGATTTTGAATTAACTGGAAAGATCCGCAATTCGAAGGGTGCAGAGATCTCTGTTTTCACAAAGGCTGTGAACTTGGAGATTCCAGTTAATTAGCTAAACTTGATCTCTTTGTGCTTGAGAATTTAACGATAAATCTCGCGACGATGCCCGATATCGATAACTAGTACCACAAGCAGATTTTTTTGTATTTCATAAATTATCCGATAGTCGCCCACGCGAATTCGATAGCCATCTCGACCAGATAGCTTCTTAGCTTTAGGTGGTATTGGATTATCGGCTAATAGAGTTAGCGCAGCATCAATTCGCTTCTTCTCTGAGATCTGTAGCGTCTTAAGAAACTTGCGTGGTGTCTTTTCAATCCGAACCGTAAATGCACTCAAACCAAACCTAAATCTTTGCGAGCATCTTGCCAAAGCACAGAATCTTCCTTGCGAGCTTTAGCGGCATCGTATGCGGCGATGTCTTCTAGTTCTTCCATCGCTTCAATCATCTCTTCATATAGCGAAGGAGAGATCATTACTGCCGCATCTTCACCATGACGCGTGATCAAAATTGGTTCTTTGGCAGACTTATCTACCAGCGTGGGTAGATCGCGGCGAGCATCGCTTAAGGCAAATGACTTCATTTCTAAATTGTACAGATATTTATATAAATTGTACAGAAGGTATTTGCTCGCCCAAGCGTGTTTGGTGGAATTCATTTTGGTTACTAGCGACGCTACTTATTAG
>CAZFZK010000014.1:8032-15760 GCA_964523605.1 uncultured Candidatus Planktophila sp.
GGTCCGGCTGGTTACTTTGCTGCGCAGGCCCTGCAGAATCTACAAACCGATGAACTTAAGTTCTCGATCGACATGATTGAGCGCCTACCAACGCCTTGGGGCTTGGTCCGCAGCGGTGTCGCACCTGATCACCCAAAGATTAAGACCGTCGCCAAAGTATTCGAGAAAATCGCAACCAGTGATGGCTTTAGCCTTTATGGAAACGTCGAATTAGGTACTGATGTTTCCCTTGATGCGCTCAAAGCAAAGTATGACGCTGTTGTTATTGCTACAGGTTCTGCGATTGGCAAAAAACTTGGTATTCCAGGTGAAGACCTACCCGGGTCAATTTCAGCTGCAGAATTTGTCCCTTGGTACAACGGACACCCTGATTTTGCAAACCACGAACCTAATCTTGATTGCGATACTGCAGTTGTAATTGGTGCAGGCAACGTAGCTATGGATGTTGCACGCATGTTGGCACTTGAACCAAGCGAACTCGATGAAACCGATACCGCCACACATGCAATCGAAGCTCTTCGTAGATCAAATATTCGTAAAGTTGTAATTAGTGCTCGTCGCGGCCCTGAACATGCAGCTTTTACAGCGCCGGAACTTCGCGACCTACCAAAGCTAGAACACACCAATGTTTTGTTGCATCCAGTAGATGTTGCCGCCGCTCTTGAGCGAGCAGGAACAGAACCAGAGAAAGAAGTTCGCAACAACTTAGAAGCCATGCGCCTTATTTCTGAATTAGAGCAAGGAAAACATGCTCGCACTATGGAGTTTCAATTCCTGTGCACACCGAAAGAAATTAGAGGTAATGGAAAAGTTGAACAGGTCGTATTTACTACAAGTGCCGGCGAAGAAAAAGTTATTAATTGTGGTTTGGTTATTACTGCAATTGGCTATGAACCAGAACCACTCGCTGGAATACCTTATGAAAAAGGTAAGGTGTTAAATACCGATGGCCGTGTTGGTGAAAATCTCTATGTAGTCGGCTGGGCTAAGCGCGGACCTTCTGGCGTAATTGGTACAAATAAATCAGATGCCGCTGAGGTAATGAATTTATTAGTGGCTGACATGAAAGAACCAAAGCCATCAGTAGATTTAGCTGCATTAATTACAACTGATAAAGTAATTTCGCAGAGCCATTGGGAATCAATCAATGCTGCTGAAATTGCAGCAGGTGAACCTCATGGAAAGCCAAGAATTAAGGCAGTTTCTCGCGAAGAATTACTGCGTTTGGGTGGTCTGTAAAAAGCAGGTATCATTACGACTTCGCTAAGCGCCCGTAGCTCAACGGATAGAGCATCTGACTACGGATCAGAAGGTTAGGGGTTCGAATCCCTTCGGGCGCACGTTACTTTTTCTTATATCCAACAGGACAAACAGGCTTAACCGCAGTTACCTTCTTGGTTAACTTACCCTTTACGCAGGTGATAGTAGATTTTAGCGGCACACTCTTCGGAGTAGGAGTTGGCAAGATTTTATTTATCTTGGTGATAGTGACCTCATCTACTGATTCTTGTTCCACACGAGTTCCCGCTAAATCATTTATTGTTATGTAAACCTTGTATTTCCCTGGCAAGATTTCGTTTGGAATGGAAATTTCTCCCATCCAGTGAGAATTATACAGATCACCTGATTTCTTTAGAACTTCTATATTCAAACCATATGTCTTTTCAATATTTCGTAGAGCGACTTTTACAACTCCTGGCTTATCAAAACGCTCCATAGATTTTGAAGAATCAAGATCAAACTCAACACTTAAAATATTAGGAGGACTTAATTCAAGGGAAGAAAGCACAAGATTTGTTATTTTAAGTGGCGCCAGATTAGGGAAAACTCCTACATTTTTTGATCCCAAGGGCATTTGATCATTCGACTTTAGCTCTAAGTTAAATACACCATCTAATTCAGAAACTGGCTTAGAGAATTGATCTTTTACTTCCGCAATGCCCAATGAATTAATTCGAACGGCAAAACCGTTGACAACTTTTACTACATTAAACTGATCCTCAGGATAAGTTAGATTGAAGAAGCCGTAGTTGGAGCAACTCATCAAACAACTTTTCACATACAAACCGATAAAACCAGATTCATTACCTCTTAGCCAGGGCCAAAGTCCATAGCCATTTGGTTCTAGAATTGGATTGGGAACTCCAACTCCTTGATTAATAAGCCTCAATGTCACAGTAGGCTTTTTCAGAGCTAAGATATACAAACCATTAACTTTTTCTAAATCTTTATCATTTATGCCAACGCCGTCATAGCGAACATATTTGATCGCGTTGTTTTCTAAACCAACAATGAAGTTCCCTAGAGCAACCTTTGGCTTTCCAGTAGAAGGCACTAAAATAGAAATTGTTGCCCAGCCGCTGCCAGAATTATTCGGTTTTAAAGTAACTTCAAAACGACCTAAATTGTCAGTGTGGGCCTGAACTTGGTTATCCCCACCAGAGGGATTTAAAAAATACACTTCGGCTGCTGAAATTGGCACACCCTCAAAATCCACCCGAGCTCGGAATACTATTGAATTGTCCGCGTGAACTATGAAAGGTTGAGAGCTCAACAAAAAAGTAAAAATCAGGAGGATTCGCCTAATCACATAAGTAGCCTACTTGCTCTAAGGACGATTTTTTCTACGGATCAGAAGGTTAGGGGTTCGAATCCCTTCGGGCGCGCACAGTATTTTCTAAATCAAAGAAATAATCAGCAAGTTCTAGTCAGTGAAACTTTGCCATTGACTCAATCTGTCAATCGCGTAACGCTAAGCACATGAAGATCACCCGCCACTATCTAGATGTGAATGGGCGCCGCGTTCATTATCGAAAATGCGGCAGTGGTCCCACGCTAATCATGGTTCACCAAAGCCCTAGATCTTCAGCAGAGTATGAAAAGTTGATGCTCAAATGGGGAACATCTTTTACTTGTATTGCTCCTGACTCCCCTGGCTATGGTCAATCTGAACCACTTCCAATTACTTCGCCCGACATTAATGATTTTGGCGATGGCCTAATTGAATTCCTAGACGTTCTAGGTGTTAACGAAGTTGGCATGTACGGCTTCCATTCTGGTGGCGCAATTGCAATGAATGCTCATGTTCGTAACCCAGGTCGCTTTACCGCGCTTGCTTGTGGTGGTTATCCGATCTGGACAGATGCTGAAATGGCTCTTTATGCAAGTGGCTACTTACCTTCATTTAAACCAACAGGTTATGGCGAACACTTAACTTGGGTTTGGTCTCGCATTCTCGAGCAGAGTTGGTTTTTCCCCTGGTTTAAAACTGATGAAACTACTCGCATGCGCAATGCCCACGATGATGTTGCGCGCATAAATGCTCAAGTTTTAGAACTGCTAGATGCTGGTGATAATTACCAACATGGTTATCGCGCTGTGTTATCTGCGCCAAGTGATATTCCAGCAGCAACTGAAAAACATAATCCGGTATTAATCGCTACCTACCTTGGTGATCCGCTTCTTGCTCATATTGATCGCTTACCTGCTCTACCAGCAGGCTGGAGTACTGGAAGTGCTGAAAATCCAGTAGCACTAGAAGATTTATTTGGGGATTTTCTTAAAAAATATCCAGGCCCAAACTACGAATCCTTTAAGGCAGATACTGATCGTGGTTTTGTTTCAGTCGAAACTCCGCACTTTAATGGCGTTATTCAGTGGAGCGGTGATTTAACTGCGACAAAGTTAGTTTTACATAACGTAGGTGAATCAAGCGAGCTGTTAAACGCCAAAAATGCACTAGTAATTGATCTACCAGGGCATGGTTTGTCGAGCGATATGAGAGACGAAGCAACATTGTCAGATTGGGCTGATGTAATTAAAAATGCAATTACAAACCTAGGTGCGAAAAACATTACTTGTATTGAGGGTCATCAGTTATCTGCACTCTTAGCCTTAGCCATAGGCAAAACTCTAGGTGCTGATTGTGTTTGTGCAATTAACGCTCATATTCCTTTAGATGGAAATAAATGGCAGTCTGCACAACCCGACTTAACGCCTGATCGCTTTGGTAGTCATTTAAATAAAGCGTGGCAAGTGGTTAGAGCCAGCCAATTTTTCTGGCCATGGTTTGAAGCTAAAAATACAAACGCTATTACATTTACCAGTAATCAAATCGACCCAGAGTATTTAGCTCTAGCTCACCGAGCACTACTGCGCGCACGATCACGACAGAAGTTAACAGCTCTTTTGTTAGGAGTTGATAAAGCGAAATTAGTCACTGATGCACCAAAGATTTCTAGTTGGCACATTGCTGACTGGGCAACAAAGCGCGATGATATCTGGAGACCATAAATGTCACGTCCATGGGTAGATTTCATAAATATAGATGAGCAACTTTTGCAAACCTGCACTCACGAATTAGGTGTATTCACTTATCGAGAGTTTGCCAATGGAACTACCCGCAACGAAGGAAAGAATTCTCCAATCATTGCTCCAGGAAAATCAATCATGCTTGAACTTGATAGCAATGCACCAATTGCTACACACGCAGCACCGGTGCAGATTCGTGCTTTTGTTTTTGAAGGCAACATCAAGCTAGATGGCCAGGAAGTTAAGGAACGCAGTTATATAGAGATTGCAGCCGGTAGTCAGGTACCGGCAATCACAACAAGTGGCAAAGCCAGAATTTTTGTTACCTACGATGGCGAATACGCGATTACTTCAGCCAAAGCCGAAAACAACGAGATCGTAATCAAATATATGCAAGATATTGTTTGGCGTTCACCAATCGTTTCTGACTTCCCCGGCGGCGCTGCCCGTAAAGCTTTCTATGATCATGATGAATACGGCTCGGGCATTTTGGGCATATTGCCCGAATGGGAAAGTCCGTTTTATGAATGGCATACCTTTAGCGAGGAAATTCTGATTGTCGAAGGCAGCATTATTTCCTCATTCGGAACCATGAAACGTGGTGCCTATTTATCTCACCCAGGTGGCGAGGACACTGTGCATGGCCCGATGTATAGCAAGGAGGGCTGCTTAATGCTGGTTTTGCGCGAGGGGCCAGTGGGCAACACATTCACACCTGCCGACCCAGCCGAGGTAGCATCGCGCAAGGATTAATTAAGAGATTGGAAAATTTGTGCGCGATTTAGAAGAACTACGGAAGTTACATAGTTCAAAGTGGTTGCGCTACCCCGCCGATGTTTTACCTCTACATGTTGCCGAAATGGATTTTGAAGTTGATCCCGGTGTTCGCGAACTTCTCGCTGAAATGGTTATGAAGTCAGATCTCGGTTACCTAGGCCCTATTCCAGAAGTTCCAGAAGCATTTGTTGGTTTTGCACAACGCCATTGGGGCTGGACTCCAGATGCAGCACAAATTCGCATGACAACTGATGTCGGTGTCGGTGTTGTTGAAGTTATTCGCGCACTTAGTAAGCCAGGCGATAAAGTAATTGTGAATTCGCCGGTCTACCACAGCTTTTACATGTGGCTTGATGAGTTAAAACTAACCACCGTCGACGCACCGCTCATTCACGAAGGCGATAATTGGCGACTTGATTTAGCTGCGATCGAAGCACAGTTCAAAGCCGGTGCTCGTTTTATCTTGCTATCTAGCCCACATAATCCAGTTGGTCGCATTCATACCCTAGAAGAGTTGACAACGATTGCTGAACTTTCTAATAAGTACAATTCCTACGTAATTAGCGATGAAATTCATGCACCGCTTACTTATGCTGATCAAAAATTTGTTCCTTATCTTTCAATTCCGGCTGCACAGCGTCGCGGAATTATGGTTACTTCATCTAGCAAAGCTTTTAACTTCGCGGGTCTAAAGGCCGCAATCATTGTTTCTCAGAACCAAGAGATGTTTGAAGAGCTAAATGCAATGCCTGAAGCAAACCACTGGCGAGCCTCATTATTGGGTGGTTTTGCGATGGCTAAAGCTTTTAAAGATGGCGATAAGTGGTTAGCCGAAACCATGGCTCAACTTGATCACAATCGTAAGTTGGTTAAAGAACTATTGGCTAAGTACTTACCAGAAGCTAAATATGTAATTCCTCAAAATAGTTATTTGGCCTGGATCGATATTTCTTGTTTAGAACTTGGCGACAACGCCTCTGAACTTTTAATCGAGAAAAATAAAGTCGCTTTCAACCCAGGCACAGAGTTTGGTGATCAGTTCGGCGCCTATATTCGCCTTAATTTCGCCACTTCACCAGAGATTATTGAAGAAGGAATTAAGCGCCTAGCTTCCTAAGCACCTAACGCTTCTTAAACTTTGGCGCTGGAATATATCTCGTACTGCCAAGGTTTTAGCGTGAGCGTCAAAGTCGTTTTAAGTGTTGCTAATTTGCCGGTAGTAAATAAATAGTAGGCAGCATTTAATTTAGTTAAATTCAAAGTTACTTTTTGAGTCGTATTCGATGCATTAATTACGGTTAGAACTTTATTAACACCTGACACACGCGAGTAGGCAATCACAGAATTGTTATTACCCGGCGTTGGAACCAGTTTCGCAGTTGAATTGTTCCAAAGCGCCGCGTTCTTACTCTTTAAAGAAACTAACTTGGTATAGAAAGCTGTGGTTGAGTTAGCAACTGTTAAACCTGGAATAAAGTCTTTTTCAAAGAAAGCTAAACGTTTAGTATTTCCGACTTCTTGGCCCGAATAAATCAGCGGCATTCCTGGATAAGTAAAAGTCAGGACTGCCATTGCTGAAACTGCCTCCCCTAATCGATCAAACTCAGTACCGCTCCAACTATTTTCATCGTGATTTGTTATGAAATTCATGGGAAAGGATCGAGTTGGGTAAGTAAATGTTTGATTTGTAGCCATCGCTTCTAGATCAGTGCGATCTTTATTTCCAGCGGCAATAGCTTTAACTAGATCTTTAAGTTCCCAGTTGTAATTTGCGATAAAAGCATCATCTAGCAAGCTCTGCACACTTTGGTCTTCAGCGAGCATAAATAGCGGCTTTATTGCCTGTAACTGAGTATTTGCCTGCTTCCAGAATTCTGTTGGTACGCCTGCTGCAACATCTGCGCGGAAACCATCGATATCAAATGTTTTAACCCAATACGCCATGGCTTCGATCATGGCTTTTCGCATATCTTGATTTTTGTAATTCAACCAAGCGACATCTAGCCAATCATTATTCGGCGGCACGATATTTCCGCCGCCATCTGTGTGATACCAAGACTTATTGGCTGTCCACGGATTGTCCCAACCAGAATGATTTGCTACCCAGTCGAGAATCACTTTAAAACCGAGTGAATGAGCCTTATTAACTAAAGATTTAAAATCTGCTTCATTGCCAAACTCTGGGTTAATACCTTTGTAATTAGCGATAGAGTATGGTGAACCTAAACTTCCTTTGCGGTTTAATTCTGAAATCGGATGAATTGGCATCAGCCAAAGAATTTTCACACCTAATTTTTGCAACCTAGGTAAATTTGCTTCGAAAGCTTTAAATGTTCCGGCTTCGGTGTATTGACGAACGTTTACTTCATAGATCGTTGCGCTATTTGCCCACGTTGGTAAAACCGAATTGCTGTTATACGCACTTGCAGGTTGCAGACCGAGTGCTGCAAATGCGAACATGGCAGTAATGGTAATCCGTAGGTGCTTAGCAATCATGTCTTATTGTATTGAGTACGGCTAAGATTTGACCATGCTCACGATTCCGGAAACAGATTTAGTTGTTCACCCACTTTGCCTTGGCACTAATGTTTTTGGCTGGAGTGCCGATGAAGCAGAGTCCCATCAAGTACTTGATGCTTA
>CAZFZK010000014.1:15860-16939 GCA_964523605.1 uncultured Candidatus Planktophila sp.
GATATTTACTACTCACATCGCGATGAAACCGAAACTCCTATGGAGGAAACCCTAGGCGCCTATTCCGAGCTAATCGCAGCTGGAAAAGTGCGTTACATAGCGGCTTCACAACATTCCGGTGCACGGTTACAACAAGCACTTGATATTTCAGCAGCGAACGGATTGCCGTCATACATTGGACTTCAAGATCAATACAACTTGATTTATCGGCAACCATTTGAATCAGAACAACAACCAGTTCTTGCTGCTAACCATTTAAGTGCTATGCCTTTTTATGGTTTAGCTCGTGGATTCTTATCTGGAAAATATCGGCCCGGTGTGAAAGTTGAATCTGTTCGCGCCGAAGGTGTAGCTGAGTTCTATAACGACAAGAACTGGGCAGTCCTTGAAAAAATGCGCGAAATAGCTAAAGAGCACAATGTGCCCGTTGCCGCGGTCTCGCTAGCCTGGCTGCGTACAAACCCGCAGGTCAGCACACCTATTGCGAGTGCACGTACCGTGGAACAACTTGAGGAAATTCTTCAGGTAGTTGAGCTGAGCACGGAAGAGCTTGCGAGCCTGAATTCCCTTTCTGCCTAACTACTAATAGAGTTTGGCAACGTGAAATTTATAAATAACCCAACTCACGATCTCACCTATGACGATGTATTCATGGTGCCAAGTGCTTCTGAAATCTCTAGTCGAATGGAAGTTGATTTAACTTCTAACGATGGGTCCGGAACCACAATTCCAATTGTTGTCGCCAACATGACGGCAGTTTCTGGTCGCCGTATGGCTGAAACAGTTGCTCGTCGCGGTGGCATTGCGGTTATTCCGCAAGATATTCCACTTGAGATCGTCAAAGATGTTATTTCTTGGGTTAAATCACGTCACACTTTCTTTGATACCGCTATTACGTTAAGCCCAAATGAAACTGTGGCAGATGCGGTTTCGCTTCTACATAAGCGAGCTCACGGAGCCATTGTTATTGTTGAAGAAAATAAGCCAGTTGGCATTGTTACCGATGAAGATTGTGCCGGCGTAGACCGCTTTACACATCTGCACTCAGTGATGAGCAAGGATCTAAGGACCCTGTCAGA
>CAZFZK010000015.1:0-2164 GCA_964523605.1 uncultured Candidatus Planktophila sp.
AATACGAACGCGCATGGGGAGACATTGAAGGCAAGAAAGAGCGCGACGAAGTTGTCGTCGGAACTGTTATTGAAGTTGTTAAGGGTGGCTTGATCGTTGATATCGGTCTTCGCGGCTTCTTGCCAGCATCACTCGTTGAAATGCGTCGCGTTCGTGATCTAACTCCTTACATCGGTAAGGAAGTTGAAGCGCGTATTATCGAACTCGATAAGAACCGCAATAACGTTGTTCTGTCACGTCGCGCATTCCTAGAGCAGACCCAATCAGAGTCACGCACTACATTCTTGAACCAGCTACAAAAGGGTCAAGTTCGTACCGGCGTAATCTCATCAATCGTTAACTTCGGTGCATTCGTTGACCTTGGTGGCGTTGATGGTCTTGTTCACGTTTCAGAGCTTTCATGGAAGCACATCGATCACCCAGGTGAAGTTGTTGAAGTTGGCGATGAAGTAACTGTTGAAGTTCTTGAAGTTGATTTCGAGCGCGAACGCGTTTCACTTTCACTTAAGGCAACTCAAGAAGATCCATGGCAAGCATTTGCTCGCACTCACACAATCGCACAGGTTGTTCCTGGTGTAGTAACTAAGTTGGTTCCATTTGGTGCGTTTATTCGCGTTCACGAAGGAATCGAAGGCTTAGTTCACATCTCAGAGCTAGCAGAGCGCCACGTTGAAATTCCTGAGCAAGTAGTTCAAGTTGATGACGAACTATTTGTAAAGATTATTGATATCGACCTAGAGCGTCGTCGTATTTCACTTTCATTAAAGCAAGCTAATGAAGGACACGAAGTTGAGATCGAAGCATTTGATCCAACTCAATACGGAATGGCTGCTCGTTACGATGCTGAAGGAAACTTCATTTATCCAGAAGGTTTCGATGCTGATACTCAAGAGTGGAAGCCGGGCTATGACGCTCAGCGCATTGAGTGGGAAGCACAATATGCTCTTGCTCAAGAGCGTTTCCTAGCTCATAAGAAGCAGAAGGCTGAAGCAAAGGCTGCAGATGCTGCTGCCGAACCAGCAGCTGACTCTTCATCTGACTCTGCAAGTTCATACACTTCAGAGACCCCATCAGCTGAAGTAACTACTGAGTCTGCTGAATAACTTAGCTTCTAGTTAGCAGTTAGTAATCTCGATGTTAATCGTGGCCCTAACTGGTGGAATTGGCTCTGGGAAATCCCATGTTGCCAAGTATTTCCATCAGTTAGGGTCTTACGTTTTCGATGCCGACCAATTGGCGCGCGCTGCAATCGAACGAGGCAGTAAAGGCTTTGACGAAGTAATCACGACTTTCGGTGATGCAATTTTGAAAGATGGCGACATAGATCGTCGTAAATTAGGAGAAATTATCTTTGCTGATCCGGCTGCTAAAGCAAAGTTAGAAGCAATTGTGCATCCTGAAGTTCAGCGATTATTTGAAGAAGCTAAGAAATCTCTGCCAATGGATGCGATCGTTATCTATGAGATTCCATTATTAGCAGAGTCAAATTCCCGCAACCGCTTTGATTATGCAATCACCGTCGAATCAGATGTTGATACGCGCACCAAGCGCTTGAAAGAGCGCGGTCTAGCTAGCCATGAAATAGTAGGGCGCATGACAGCCCAAGCATCACGCGAAGAGCGTATTTCGCATTGTGATTTGGTAATTGAGAATAATGGCGATGAGGATTCACTATTACGTGAGGTTGAAGAAATTTGGCAGAGTATTCTGCAGCCGCTAGCTAAGAACCTAAGTAAATAAATGCGCCCGGTCAGCGACCTGCAACGCAAGGTAAGCCCCTTTCAAGTAATCAGCGATTATGTGCCGGCTGGCGATCAGCCAGTTGCGATTGAAGAAATTGCACGGCGCATTAATGATGGCGTGCAGGATGTAGTTCTTTTAGGTGCAACTGGAACCGGTAAATCAGCAACTACTGCATGGTTAGTTGAAAAGTTACAGCGACCAACTTTGGTATTGGCGCCCAATAAATTATTGGCTGCTCAGTTGGCAAATGAATTTAAAGAACTATTGCCTAACAATGCAGTCGAATACTTTGTTTCATATTACGACTACTACCAGCCCGAAGCCTATGTTCCTCAGACCGATACTTTTATTGAAAAAGACTCCAGTGTGAACGATGAAGTAGAGCGGCTGCGCCACTCGGCAACTAACTCATTACTGACTC